>JBCCXG010000377.1:0-6353 GCA_039191945.1 Bacteroidota bacterium | reverse complement strand
GGGAAACTGGCCCTGGAGCAACGCAGCGATCCCCGCCTCCGCGATTTTTACCTTCAACTTCACGAAGAAGAGTTTCACACGCACCCCAAACTCTCCATATAGCCAGGCGTAGACGTTGCCCATGGAGTACCAGCCGTTGTTGCCCACCGGGCCAGAGCGGCCACGGCACCGGACATCCGGGTAGTTTCGATGCATCACATCAAATCCGGCTCCGACCTCCAGCGTCGCATAGAATATGAGGTACTGAAAAGACTGGCGGTAACTGAAACTTAGGCCAAAGGCAAATCCCCGACCCGCACTCAGCTCATTAGGGCGGCGGTTCTTGTCCATGATGTCATCGCCTAGAATCTGAAGCACCCTCGGATGAGGGGCAAGTTGCGTGGGCATGACGTCGCCCGTCATGAAGTATCCTCCCACTTCCAGCTCCGCCACACTTCCAATGCCAAAAACCAAACCGAGTCTATCTGTCGGCGAGCCGATGTGCAAATACCATTCCTCTGGACCCGAATGGAGCACCGCCCAACCTGCCCGATTAGAAGGGCCAGCACCACGCAAACCCTGCAGATCGAGATAGATTTCCAGTTGTCCATGGAACGTACTCGTTGTGAAATCTCTCTCTATTCCGACGTAGGCGCCAATCTTGCCACTTGCAGCTACTTCCCGGACCGGGATCATCTCTTTTGATGCCCCGAGGTAGTTACCATAGGCCATCAGCTGATTGTACTTATTGGGGTTTTCTTCCGCCCATCGGTCCGCTTTCTCCAATACATCAGCGAGCGGGCCATATTGCGTATAGGGATCATCAGACGCTCCCGGCGCCTGCACTTCCCCCATGAGTGCCCCTTCACCTACAAAGCCCATCCGATTGAGACCACCATGTCGATTGAATTCCATCTCCAACGCCGCTCGACCGGCAAAGCTCCCCAAGCCCTTGGTGCCGATACCGACGCCCGCCCGGATGCCCAGGCCACTGTCTCGATTGGGTTTGTAAACCGACTTTGTGGGCGTCCAGAAACTATTCCCGTCGGAGCGTGTCATGCGGTTGGATAATCCCCCCATGAAGGAATTGATCAAAAAATTACCATCGCCACCGCTGGTTCGCGATTGCCACACATCCACGAACCAATATCGAAATGAGGATGCAGATTCATCAACGGGTCTCGCGCCAAACATGCCCTTACCGGCTAATTCCATGTTGAGGCTCTCGACGGTGGCCGTGAGGTCGCCTCGGAAACCATCACCATATTCCGGATCTTTTTTCATGATCTCGAGACCCCCAGCCACGCGTACTCCGCCTCTCTCAAAATCAACCGCAATCCTACTCATCTCCACCTTGTCAAATTGCCAGCGGTGCAATTGTTGATCTTCCAAGCGGCCCAACACACTGAGGGTGGTCTCGGCTCCCTTGCCCATGTCGTCCAGATGGACGGCTACGCCAAACTTCAACCCGGCGGTATTTCGATCGGGTGTCACCAACTGAAGATCGGAGACCGTCACCGGAAAAAACAACAATCGAAACTCCCCATCAAAGCCGAAGTACTTGGCCTGAATATAGGGCTCTCCCGGCTCCGTCTGCAGCTCCAACTCTTCAAACTTGATCCCTCGGAAGACAAACTGATCGTCGCCCTCGTTGTCATTTACCGTGGTGGCTTCTTGATCTTCCTCGCTCAATGAGCCCGCAATGGTCAACTGCCCTGTGAGATTGGCCGAGGGATAAAAGTTATCGTCCTTTACCTTGAGGGTGACACTGGAGTTGGGCGCAAGTTGCATCTTGGCCAGAAACATCGGCACATCGTACTCCTGCTGGATGGCCACGGATAGGCCGTATTCATCTTCAGCGATCCAGCCGGTATAACCCAAGGGTTGCTCCATGATCGGTACGGCAATATCTCCGGCCAATGCGCCTCCTGCCACCGTGTTGACCGCCAGAGATAGGCTCAATGAGTCGACGGTAAAGCCCCAGTTGCCCGCTGCACCCTCCCCGGGAGTCAGCAAGTTTGTCGCTGAAAATGTGCCCGAAAGGCCATAACTATCTACGATGAGATCGTTGGCAGCGAATTGTACTCGTCGATCAGCCCCGGATGTTTTAGCAAAGGCTGGAGGTAAGGTCACCGAGACCTCCCGAGCGTAGATGCCGCGCCATAAGTTTTGATTCCCAGCACGCAAAAACTGCTCGTAAATAGCCGGGAAACGAATATTGGGAGAGTTGCGGTTGTCACTCAGATCCAACACCGCGTTTTCGAGATGAAAACCCCAGCCTTTGAGGCCAACCATCTCAAAATCTGGTAGCGTCACATCCAAAAGGACATCGTTCCATCCGGCAGCCTGCAACTGAAAGGACGTCTCGACGTAGCAGCCACTAGTAGCGACTTTTCGCCCATTTTCATCCTCCTGAAATGGCTCCGCCGTGCCCCCGCATAGGTAAGAGCCATCTGGCTTGAGCGGGAGCAGCACATTTCGAGAAACCTTGAGATCACCTTGAAGGCCGATTTCTTTGAGTCCGTTGCAATCTATAGAGAGGTAGGTCTTGTCCAAAAAGCTTCCGGTCCTTAGGTCAACACCGCCCTTTAGGGTGAGCAACCAATTGTCACCGTTGAATGGAATAGGAAAATCCCCCAGGAGTACCAGTTTCGCATCCCCGATAAGGGCCCCATCATGGGAAAACTTAACGCCTTCCGCTCCGAAAAACAGCGGTGTGTTGCTGTGAGGCACAATCAGCTTAGCCCAGAGCTTCAGCTCCGAGTATTCAGGATGGAAACGCACGCTACTGACGGCGATCACGACTTCGTTGTCAGAAGTGGGATCCCGCTTCCTGAGTCCTACGGGTAATTGCAATAATTCATTGCCCGTTAGGACATCCACAAAATTGTTGAGTTCCTCCAGCTTTTGGATGGCTTCGTAAGCATCATCCAAGAGCTTCTCCACATCGTCTCCCGGCGCAAAGTTTTGATCAATGTATGCTGCGTCAAATTCCGGTTCGTAGCCCTCCTGCACGTCCCAGTGAAATGTCTTGCGACGCTCCAGCTGCTGATCAAGGGCTGGAAATGACTTGAATGTCTTGCCGCTCTCGGGCTTGTAATTTTCCAAGCCCAAGATTCCGCCATTCTCCGCCAGGATCGTCATATGATGAGCCGACTCCAGGCTATCGATGTCGATCCGATCAGCCCCAAGCACCTGTCCAGCGCTTAGGAAAACGCTGAGCCAACAACCCAATGCTATTTTCTGTCCCTGCCTCATTGTTAACTCATTTCTGCCTCAATCCATGCCTCGCTCTCAAGGTCATACTTACCTTTTTTGGTTTGATAGCTTTCCAAATCCTTGTAGGTAATCCACAAACCGTCATCCAACGAGAAGGACGAGTCCATGATATGGTACTGGCCAGAAGCAAATACCACACGCTGGGTTTTCGCCTCAGTCATGTGATGGATCTGAATCTCTCGGCGGTAATTCACTACTAGGTACTCACCCAGGAAGTGATTGCTGACAAAGTCGTTGTTGCTCATTTCATAGGGGAGTAGGTCGTGGTAGATACCTGCTCCCAAGTGCAGCACCAAACCTCGGCCCTCCAAAGGGAAAAAAGCATACTCCTCAGATTTGGAAAGGAACTGGAAGCCGTCAAGATCAGGTAAGAGGTAACTATTGGCCCCGATCAAATCATTGAGCACCTGTTGCCCATCGATGAACAACTCGAAAGTCCAGCGCATGCGTCCGTAATTGGGCTCAATAAGTTCCCTTAACCTGAGTTCAACGGGTTGGCCAATGCCTCGGAATATGTGCCCCTCCTTTATCATGATGCCCCGGTTTCATGGTCAAAAAGCTGTTCAAATACCGTAAGGTCTGCTTGCGCCTGTTTACGCTTAGCCGCCTGGCCCTTCAATAGGGCATGGAACTCCGCTCTTTTTTCTTCAAACCGCTCATGGCCTGCACGCTGGAGAAGCAAGATGGTTTTCGGCATCAAGATGGTGCCCTGGATATAAGGCACGATTTCCTTCGCGGATTTTTCAGCCAACAGGTCGGCGGCGTCCGCTACGGTCTGTAGCTGATCGAAGAAGGATAGCGCTGCGTCTAATAGCTTCTGAAGTTCGATACGGACTTTCCCGAAGCTCTCATCGTCCGAGATCTCCTGATCGAGTTGTTCATAGTCCACCCCATCGACATCTACCAAGCTCCGCTTCAACGTATAGTTGTCAGAATGACCAATGCCTTGAGCGCGATAGAGAGGCCGCAATGCGTCTTCGATGTCCAGGAATGAAATATGGGCAGACATACCATGTATGCACGCACCATGTGGGAAGTAATTACGCGTAGCAAGATGGATGACCTCTTTCTTGCTTCCGTCAGCCCTTAGGTAACCAAAACTGTCCTCAAGCATCGAGAAACCCTCGGGTTGTAGGGTAGCAATGTGTTCAAGTAAGTTTTCTTTCGCGTACACCATGGACTACAACTTATCGATACCTACAATTACGTCGCCGTTTTCTGAATCATAGACTTTGTACCATTTGATCGGACCATCAAAAACCAGCGTATCTCCCTGATTGAGTTGGTTGGTAGTATTGAACTCTGATGCCTTCATGATGCTACGAACCTCGTAGGAGGACTGTCGCAGAGCATTGGATTGTGGAGTTGTCAATGCCGTGGATCGCTGCAGCTTATTTTCAATGACCAAAAGGTCTTCGACAGCGCCAAAGTCATCAAACTTGACGAAGACCTGGTCCGCTACAAAGTAGTCCTCTCCATTATGCTTCAACTGCACCTGCGAGAATAGATCATAGTCATCGAGGTTCTTCCCGAAGTCACTGGATACTTGCGTTTTGAGATTGCCGTACCATTGAGAGGACCGATTCTTCATCGCTCCAAGAGCAGTCTCGGATTCGAATCGTTTGCCCAGTCGGGTTACATCCTTAAAGAACTCTCTTTGCGCCCAGCGCTGCCAGTCCGGGTTGGTCTTGCTGATCTCCCAAGCCGCAGCTGGATCTTCTTTTAGTTGCCTCCAAAGGGTGACGTCCGTCGGATGCTGTCGAAATGCCGTCAATAATTCATCGGCCCATTTAGGATTGGTCAGGTCTTCATTGAGCTGTCTCAGCAAATCATCGCTAAAATCCGAAACACGCTCCATGAATTGGGCATCGGCACTCAAATCCCCGTGTGTTCGCACCGCTCTCCAGACTTCGACCAGTCTTTCCTTGGATGCGCTGCTGCGAAAGAGTGTCTTGAGCTCCCGCGATCTGTTAATCAGATCCGCTAATTCATCGGCAAGTTGCCCCTCGGCGCCAAGGACATTATTGATAGCATCCTGCACGTCCTTGACGACCTCACGACCATTCACGACGCACTTGCGCCAATCTCCTCGCACGTATTGCAATGCAGCAACTTCCTCTATCTCATCGGGTGCCAACTGGTGCAGTGGAATGCTGGTGCGTACCTGTCTACTCGCTTGCTGTTCCGTCGTCCGGAACCATGGCATGATGTCACCTTCCTCCACGAAGAAATTCGGCTTGGCCTCAACATTGAATTGGAACTTGAAGTAGTAAGTACCCTCGATCAGTTCATCACGCAGTGCCCGAGATTCGTAAGGGTAGCGCAGCTCGCCAATGGACTCCGCGGCCTCCACAGGCGTAGCAAAGCTGCCACCCAAGGTCGCTTGGCTTTGGAATCTGTCAAAATACCTACCGCTTAATTGACCGCCGCTCAGTGTCTCATCGATACGTCTAAAGCCTTCCGCCGGAGGGTAGCCTCCATTGAGATTTCGTGCTCGGAACAAATCTTGGAGCGCTCCATAGTCTTCAGCATCGAAAAGCGACCAGGCCTGCTGCGCCAACGCTTCATCTGCATTTAATTCTGGTATTCCCTGGGTAAAGCGTCGAAGGGACACGCCCCGAACCACCGCGTCCGCTGGACGATCGACACTTCGCAGCAGCCTGATGACGGCCTCAACATCAGCCGAAAGATCTCCGATGGAGGCGCTGCGCAAAAGGTCCCTGTCTTGCTCGAAAACTTGAGCCAGTAGCTCCCGCTCTCTGGCATCCAATTGCTCCAGCTGGGCAGGATTCTCAAGAAGCTGTCGGGCGTCGGCTTCGAGCGCGTTCTTGACCGCATTAGGATCAACGTCCGCGAGCTGGGCTGCTCGGCCCCTTAAGAGCAACCGGAAATTGGAAGGATCCGCCAAAGTTGCGATCCCGGTGACGAGGCTGATGTTGTGCAGTGCTCTTGATAGGTCATCATCACTATCACTGGTGTAGGTAGCACCGATGCTGGCGAGTGAGCTGACCCGATCAGCATACAGCAGCGCACGGCCAAGCGCCGTAATTTGACCACCCGGAATGAGTAAGGTACCCACATCAATTGTGGTCTGG
>JBCCXG010000376.1:0-6377 GCA_039191945.1 Bacteroidota bacterium | reverse complement strand
CTTAGGCCTGTTTTTGCAGCCGAAGTATATTCCAGAAATGCTCGCGAAGCAAAAAGAAACCGGATGTGATGTTGTGACCGGAACAAGATACAAGGATGGGGGCGGAGTTTATGGTTGGGATATGGTGAGGTTCGGCAGTTTGTTGATGGGGATATAAATCGGACAGCGTGAGTTCTAAGCTCTCATAACCATAGTCCCTCCTTAAGATCTCATAGACTTCCAGCATCGGACCCCCACTGCCCGAGCAAAGATCCAAAATTCGATGAGCAGGCGCTCGCTTAAGCCCTTTATCGATCAGTTGAGCAAGGACTGGAGCGGATCCCAAAAGCTTGTGCATAGTCACGATGAAGCGGGTCATCCTGTCCCTTAACCAATCTGGGAACCATGATTGGTCTTCAAACTCAAAAAGTTGGATTCGTTTCATAAGAAAGTCTAAAAAATTGACAAGCTCAACCTAACCGAGCAGTAGGATCGATGGATTGGAAAAAATGGCTATAACGAAGTCCTGCTTCCGGTATTGCAATGATAATTGGTTCGTTGGGTGCTTTATACCATAATCTGTAGATTGTGAGCAAATCCAAGACCCTAATGAGGAAACTCCTCTTTTTTGTACCCTTCCTCTTAGCGCAGTTCGATACTCAGGCCCCAAGGCAGCTAGTTTGGCAAGACGAATTTGAAGGAAATCAAATCGATGATGAGAAATGGACTGCAGTGATTGGTGATGGCTGTCCTGATCTTTGTGGATTTGGCAACGAGGAGTTGCAGTACTATGACTCCACAGGTTGGGTGGTCTCCGATGGCCGGTTGTCCATAGTCGCACGAAATGTGGCCACCGGTGATCGGAAATACACCAGTGCCAGGCTGATTACAAAGGGCAAAGGTGATTGGCAGTACGGTCGGGTGGAAATCCGGGCGAAATTACCTTTCGGACGAGGAACTTGGCCTGCGATTTGGATGCTGCCAACGCTCGCAGGTCGGGGTATGAAGTGGCCACTAGATGGAGAAATAGATATCATGGAGCACGTCGGCTACAATCAAGGCATGATCTATGGCACTATTCACACGGATAAGTACAACCACGGCAAAGGCACTCACAAAAATGACAGCTTGCTTGTGCCTAATGCGCATGAAGCCTTTCATGTATATGCTGTTACCTGGGATCATCAGTCCATGGTCTGGGAAGTCGACGGGGAGGAGTACTTTCGGCTAGCCAAAGGTACCGAGCCCTACGAGGGCTGGCCATTTGATCAGAAGTTTCATCTGATCCTCAATGTGGCGGTGGGAGGTACCTGGGGCGGAAAATATGGTATCGACGATACGATTTGGCCACAAGCCATGGAAGTCGACTACGTACGAGTTTATCAATAATCTGAATCAAATCAATCCATGGATCTCTTTTCTGAAGCAATCTACACCCGTCGAAGAGCCCAGTTAAAAACACTTGTGGGTAATGGACAAATTCTTTTGATGGGCAATGACGAGAGTAGTTCCAACTTTGAGCACAACCATTACCCTTTTCGTCAAGACAGTAGTTTTTTGTACTTCTTTGGTATCGACCGGCCGGGCCTTGTTGGTTTGATCGACATTGACGCTAACAAGGAAACGATTTTCGGTGAAGAAGCCACCATAGATGACGTAGTGTGGACCGGGCCTCAAGCACTATTGGCAGACTTGGCGGCAAGAGTTGGGGTATTGGATACTGCACCTCTCCATCGGCTATCGGCGACCCTCGGGGCAACGGTCCATTTCCTCCCACCATATCGCCCGGAGAACATTTTGAAGTTAGGCGCATGGCTCACTAAGACGCCGGAGGCGATTACCGCAGGGTGGTCCAAGCCACTGGTTGAGAGTGTCGTAGCGTTGCGGTCTGTGAAGGATGACGGCGAAATTGAGGAACTGGAGAAGGCATCTAAGGTTACTGCGAGCATCCACCTGACGGCGATGAAGGCAGCGGTTCGCGGTACTCGGGAGTTTGAGGTCCTGGCGGAGATGCAGCACGCGGCAGCTATGGCAAATAGCTCTTTTTCATTTCCCCCGATTGTAACGACCAATGGCCAAACGCTTCATAACTACTATTATGGCCATGAATTGAGAGAAGGACTCTTTCTATGTGATGCTGGTGGCGAGAGTGCCAAGCACTATGCTGGAGACATGACCCGCACCTATCCTGTGGCTACTACCTTTACCACCAAGGAGCGGGAGATATATGATATTGTGGCTTCGGCTTTACAGGCGTCTGTCCAGGCCGCTAAGGCTGATATCCTCTTCAAAGAGGTCCATCTGCAGGCTGCATTGGTGATTGCTGAGGGGCTAAAAGATCTGGGCCTGATGAAAGGGGAGTCTGTAGAAGCCGTTAGTGCTGGTGCACATGCGCTTTTCTTTCCTCATGGGTTAGGCCATATGCTTGGTCTGGATGTTCACGATATGGAGGATCTGGGCGAAGATCTCGTAGGGTATGACGATGAGGTTAGTCGATCGTCACAATTTGGTTTGAAATCTCTGAGGTTGGGAAGAAGATTGCAGGAGGGTTTTGCCTTCACTATCGAGCCGGGCATCTATTTCATCCCAGAGTTGATTGAAAAATGGCAGTCAGAGAAGCGATTTGCTGATTACTTGAATTACCCCAAAATTTTGGGATATTTGGGTTTCGGCGGGATTAGGCTTGAAAATGATTATTACATCAAGCACGGAAAGGCCGAACTTTTGGGCCCCGCCGTGCCACTGACAAATACAGAAGTGGAAGACTTCCGTAAATCACTCGATTAACGGAAAATATCCAGCCTGATTACATCAGAGCCTAAAATATATAGATCAGTTGGCTTGATTTGGATCACAAATTAGAGAGAATGTTTATCAGAAATCTCGCTACCGCCATGACTTCACAATCGCTAAGAATACACCTCTTATGGTCGCTCATAGCACTTAGCATCGCAGGATACGCTCAGGATGAGGAGTTTGAAGAAATCCGATTCGGTGATGATGAGTTTGCCACCCGAGAAATTGCTAAGCCAGCAGAGGAAGAGGTAATCAAGAAAATATCTGTTCGAGGAAAAGTAGTGGATAAAGATTCACAAGAATCCTTGCCCTTTGCCCACGTTCAAATCGGGGAGATAAGGACCGTAACCAACCTGGATGGCGATTTCAATATTCTTATCAAGAGCAATGAAGCCTCGGAGATCCACGTGTCGTTCATTGGTTACATTGCCTACAAAGCGCCTCTAGATCCCAATGAGACGGAACTAAGGATTGAGCTTTCACCGACGGTGACTGAATTGGAGGCTGTGGTTGTAAAGACGGGTCGGAGCATCGTGGAGGATGTTATCAGAAACTTGCCGACCAACTACATTCTCGAAAATCAGTTCATGACGTGCTACTACAAAGAAAGTATCAAGCAGCAAGAGAAGTTCTCGTACCTGGCAGAGGGAATATTGGATGTATTTCAGCCCAGTGAGGTCAGCAACGAAAAGACACTGATCAGTCCAGTGCGGACGAGAAAGCAAGAGTCTGAGGCAGCGAAGGATAACATGGTTTTGGTCTATGGACACGCTTCCGATATGCTGCAATCTCTAGTAAGAAGAGAGAAAAGCTTCATCAGTTCTGACATGCTGGATCACTATGAGTATGAATACATGGGAGCGAGTACCTACGACGGCCGCAACGTCTTTATCGTGGATTTTGAGCCCAAGACCAGAAAGGGCAGTTCGCGTGGTAAGATGTACATCGATGAGACTTCTTACGCTATCATCAAAGCAGAGTATTCTCCTCTTTTACGTACCAATACGCTTTGGGATGAAGTCCATTGGGTAGAAGAGTTTGACGCAGATATCGACGGTATTTGGGACCTCAATCGAGTGACGTATGCCGGTACTTGGTATCAGGATGATCTGCTCTACACTTACAACTCTCTGCTCGTTGTGAATGAGTCCGAAATCGTGACAGAAGTGCCTCACTTCGACATTGTCTTGGGTGACCGAGACGTATTTTACGATGCTGCTGGTGACTTTTCAGATGAGTTCTGGACAGGACACAACTACATCAAGCTCAACAAATCTGAGCTGAGTAGTATGTAAGCCGGAGATTTCTGCAAAAAAAGATTGAAGGGGCCAACGCCCCTTTTTCCTTTTATGGTCTTGGAGGTCAGATCTTGCCTGATAGCCAG
Organism: Bacteroidota bacterium; assembly: GCA_039191945.1. Taxonomy (GTDB): domain Bacteria; phylum Bacteroidota; class Bacteroidia; order Cytophagales; family Cyclobacteriaceae; genus JAWPMT01. Next base: position 2,218 of record JBCCXG010000376.1, on the reverse strand, counting down.
GCCTCACGAACTGCCATTTGGGCTTCTGTTGGGTCTGGAGTGAATCGGATGACATCCGTCAATTTTTTCTTGATCGTTATGGCTTTGGCTTTCAATGTGCGCCTCTTCTCCTTACCCTTCACACGTCGTTGCACTTTGATTTTGATCTTATCACCTTCTTCCAATCCATCTTTATAGGTATCAAGTATGCCATTGATCGTTGTGATATCTACCTTCTGACCTTGAAACTCTAGCAGTATATCTCCTTTCATATAACCCATGGCCTGACCGAAGGCATTCATTTGGCTCACATTCGAGATCACGATATCATTGTCGTCTCCCATGGCCAAACCGATTTGACCAAGCGTGAAGTCTTCAACTTCTTCTTCCTCCTTGTAGATCACACCCGCCCAGCTCAACACCTCTTCCAAGGGCAGTGGCTTTTTCCCAGCCACGTACTCGTCTAAAAACGCTCGCACTTCGGGATAGGTAAGCTTCTCGATGTCTGAAAAGAGCTCGTCATCCGAGAAGGACCTCTGCGGGCCGTATTGGGCTGCAAGGTCTCTCAGCAGCGCCTGCAAGTCGTAGGAGCCGTCAGACAGTTTCAGAAGAAGTAGATCCATGGACATTCCGATGAGGGCGCCTTTGTAGTAGACGTTCGTATACATGGGTTCGTACTTAGGCCCAAGTATCTCCTGGCTCATGGTTGTAAACGGAACATCTGTAGGGAATTTGCTTCGCACCTGGATCTTTTGCTTGATCTCTTGAAGAAATCGTTCCCGATCGTACAGCCCGTATTTCACCTGTACATGCATCGCCGCGTATTCTGTGCAGCCTTCATACAGCCAGAGGTGCTTGGACATCTTCGGATTGATGTAGTCGAAGTTTCCGATTTGCTCTGAGTGGATATTGAGCGGTGTCACGATATGGAAAAACTCGTGGGCGGCGACGTCCCGCACGGTCTGCCCAATTTGATCTGCGTTGGCCTCTGGCAAGGTATACACGGATGAGTAAGAGTGCTCCAACGCTCCCATTTTGCCGGATAGGGTATTACTATCCAGCAGATAGATCAGATAAGCATATCGATCAACCGGTAGCTCCCCACCTAGGTACAATCGCTGGGCTTCCATGAGGTCGGAGATCTTTTCCATGACTTCAGTGGCAGTTAGCATCCCATTGGGAGAGTAGACAGATACGACCACCTCAGCATTGGCCAATTGTTTTGTGGCGATGTCCGGGGGGCAATACATCAAGGGCCCATCCGCCAAGAAGTTAAAATCTTGCGCTTCGTAAGTGTCCAAAGAGTCTGAAATACTCACTGCTTGGAGCGCGGTAGCTCCACTAATCTCTTTTGAGTGTTTGATGGATAATTGATAAGGCCTGAATTTATAGCCTTGGAGGTAACCGATGAGACCAAATGTATTGAGCACGAAGACCTGGTTCTCAGGTTCTAGATTCGTGCCTCCGGGCTCGAAAATGTAGTTACTCCCATACCCATCGAACCGGTCAAATGTGTCATGAACATGGTAGCGTAGTGTGGACAACTGATCAGCCCCATCGATCACCCAACGATTCGTATCTATTTTTCTTGAGATGAGCGTATCACCTTCGGCAGTCAGCGCCACAAAGTCCGTTACGAATCTGCCAAAATCTGAGATGGAGTACGTACCTGGTACAATCTTGGCCATATGAAACTCCACTTGATCTTCGGTGATTTCGGGCGTCTGGATCATGACAGGTAGCTGGTCATCTTTGACGCTGGTGAGGTCGAAAGCAACCTTGTATCCATTGCCTTGAGCAACGGCGGAGCTTATCTGCAGGGCTGTCATAAAAAGGAGTGAAAATCTCATTTTACTTTGAGGTTTGAAGCACCAAGCCACCGTCCACGATCTTGCAATGACGGTGGTCTTCTACTCAAGACAATAAGCGATCCCGCCTATCCTGGGCTATTATTTGGAAGGTCTCGCTGGCATGCTTAGTGGGCGTTATCAAGGACTACATGAGGCTGCCTTGACGCTTTCGCTCATTTTCATCCAGGTAGATCTTGCGCATCCTCAGGGATTTGGGTGTGACTTCTACGTACTCATCCTTTTGAATGTACTCGAGGGCCTCTTCCAACGAGAACTTTCTTGCAGGTGCAATCTTCGCATTGTTATCGGAACCTGAGGCCCGCATATTGGTCAGCTTTTTGCCTTTCTGAATGTTCACGACTAAGTCATTGTCTCGACTATGCTCACCG
>JBCCXG010000375.1:0-6382 GCA_039191945.1 Bacteroidota bacterium | reverse complement strand
TCACGCTAGAGAAAGTCACGAAAAGCTTCGGCGATGTCGAGGTGATCCCACCGCTGGATCTGGCCATCGACGATGGCGAGTGACAGTCAGGATATGATTTCCGACCGGAAGATCAAAGGGTCGGATGGTCCCTCGTGAGTCACCTGCAATGGCGTAAGGCTGGAAGTTTTCTATCTGTTCTACACGGCCGTTCAGCTGAAACACGACACTTTGGAAGGATTCGCCATAGTCTTCGAGGTCCGCCACAATACTGATGTCTTGATAGGCAGGATCGAAGATGTCGAAAATGTCTCCGTTTCTAAGCCCCTGGACTATCGCTCCTGATGGGGTCTCGACCAGATTTACGTCAAATGGCTTTTCGCTGACGATCACATCGAAAGCAACACTCGCAACGTTGCCCGCTGCATCGGTGACCTCGTACATCTCCGTCGTTGTGCCTAGCGGGAAATTGGATCCTGAGCCAAGTCCTGAAGTTAGCGATAGGTTAGGCGTAACATCACTTTCAAGTCCCATGATCCAATTAATCCCCTCAAAACCGGGAAAGTCGCTAATTGGGATAGGCTCGAGAGCACCGCACTCGGGGGCCGTAGCCGACAGGTAGCTCGGGGCCGTTTGTGCCGAAAAGTTACTTCCGACTCCGAGGTCTCGATTGCCCGCAGAGGCTCCAAGTGTTGCGGTGAGTACTTCCATCACTGCAAAATGGCCAACGGGAATACTTGCCGAAATTGGCACCTCAAAGAGCTGATGCTGCAAAGGATTCGCCAGATCAATATTGGGGACAATTACAAGATCAGAGCTAATAGGAATAAGATGCTCAAAGGTAAAGGCCGATTCGGCCGGCAATGCATAAATATTAAGCTGAACCTCCTGGCTGCCTGATGCATCGAAGGCATTCATGATACCGAAGATGGCCTTGGTCGCCTGATAAGGCCCTGATATGCCGAACTCCCGGTTAGGTTTGAAGAGTCGGAGAAAGCTGGTCTGGCCAAGAGGGCAGGAGAGGGTACCGGCGTCAAATGGCAGCCCCAAATTACTTGAGTGAGACAGTACCGTTCGCGTAGGACAGTTATCAGTCACTTGCGGCAGCGCGTACTCGACGACGGCTTCCGTCTGGCCTCGCTCAGTGGCGAAGAACACGTCCTCAGCACTCAAAGCGGGCACCTCGATATCTTTAACCACAACCTCCATGGTACAAGTCACCGTCTGACCAGTGATGGGTTCCGATGCGGTCCAGGTGACTAGGGTTGTCCCCACAGGGTATTCGTCCGAGGCGTCAGTGGTTCCGTTGTAATCATTGACAAGTTCGAAATTTTCAGCGCCTGCCACGAGAGGTGTGGGTACGGTAACGTGGGCCGAACACTTACCCTCCTCATTACCAATAGCCGCCGGTGGATTGCACGCAATTTGCAAGCGTTCGTAGACGCGGAAGTTATCAAAAGCGATGCCCTCGGTGTCAAAAAGATCAAATCCGATGGTCCCGAGTACCACGCGGAACTGTACTTGCTGCTGACCCGCGAGTTGCGAAATATCTTGGGTCGCCGTCACGAACCCTGGACTCGAGAAGCTCCATGAATCACCATTGCCCCCTGAGAAGCCAAGTGCCGCAAAGGCAAGGCCCAATTCATCATTGGTGATATTGGCATTGTACCAATTGTTGACAACTTGATCCTCCTCGAATGCACCAACATTAGTCCAAGTGGCACCAAGGTCGGTGGAGTATTGCAAAGCTGCGCCATTCAACGCCACGTCGTTCGGAAAAGAGGGTGGATCGGCAGGAAAGAACCCCAGGTCATAGAAGACATCCAGTGCTACTTGAGGTTGAGCCAAGTTGCTGAAGTCGAATACAGGGCTCAGCACGAAAGACTGCTCTTCCGTGTTGTGAAGCCCGTCTAGATTCGTTGCCCAGGCATTTGAGCCGTCAGAAGCACCGCTGATAGTCGCTCCTCCGGGTGCGCCCAATTGCCACGAGCTATTGGTGCCAGCCGAGAACCATCCTGCCGAACCATCTTCGTAGGATTCAAAAAATGGAAATTGGCTATCGGCCAATGCCAGACTCGCCACGGTAGCACTTACTTGGTTGTCATCTTGTACCTGATCACCAGCCAATAGCAAAGTCACTGTCACTTCGTAGTTGCCAGCCAGGGACAAGTCCACGGTACTTTCGAAAGTGAGATCTTGCGCTTCACCGCTACCGAGCTGCACAAGGAAGTCTTCGCTGATGATGGGTTGGTCATTGATTTGGAGTTGCAGCGTCAGATCACCGATGGTGGACCGTCCTCTGTTCGCTATCTTGACCGTCACTGTCTCTTCTTCTCCGAAGCCGACACCGGTTGCAGGAAGCATCACGTTGCTGACGGCCCCATTGATTTCAGGTACAGCAATGCTGATATTATCAATAGCTATACCTTCTGCTGTGGCACTTACATCTGATCCAAACGCGAAGCGAAGCATGACTGAAGCTTCTCCGGCCATTCCATCAAGAAAATGGCCAACCTGCCGGTATCCCCCGCTGGAGCCGGAAAATGCGTCGCCGTTACCCCTCGTGTAGTCCAATGAGGTCGACCCAAAAGAGCGCAAATTGAGATCATACCAATTGGCGTCTCCAAGGCTTCCAATGTTTTGCCAGGTCAATCCCTCATTCGTGGAAAGCTGTACGGACATGCCATCGAAGGAGGGCTCAGTCTCAGTCTGGAGGGCGAAGGAGAAGAAAGGGTCTGTGGTCAGTGCGCTGAAGTCAAAACAAGGACTGACTAGCACGGACGCTTCGTTGTTGTCATAAAGACCATCCAGGTTGGTCACCCAGGCTTGCAGGCCACTGGCAGCTGAGTTGATCAAGCTGCCTTCAGGCTCGCCCAGTTTCCAAGAAGACAAGGGTCCGGCCATCCAATCGCCCGGCCCTGCTTCAAAATCCTCGGCGTAAGGTAGGTCACTTACGGTACCAAGATGCGCTACAAATGCTCGTGTTTCATTGTTCCCGGCATTTTCATCACCGGAGATGGAAACGCCATAGTTGATCGTGTACTGCCGGCCGGCCACGGATAGATCAACTGGTGTCAGGAAAGTATGTTGGGCAATCTCTCCCGGAGCTATAGTTCCATCGAATGTCTCGATGACGAACGGGTCAGCGTCTAGTTGAAAGGCCACGAGGAATCCGCTGATAGGGGAGGTTCCCGAATTGCCAATGGAAATCGTAATGAACTCCTGATCAGTGAGTCCTTTGCTCGTCTTCGGTGCGTCTAAGCCGACGATGGCACCGTCTATTTCTGATTCGGTATTCGTAAGGTTCCAACCGATATCTAGCAAAAGCCCGCGAAAAATATCGCCAATGTCATGCAGCGCCTCTCCGGGGGACAGCAAATTTGTCATTAACCCATTAGGGTCCCCTGCGGGGAATGTCTCTTCATCCCAATGCGAATAACTTGATCCCGGTTCGAAATCCTCTGGAGCATACAGCTTCGGCCTTGTCCCCAAAGCCGCAACGGCAGAAGGAGCGTTCATGAAAAGATCGTCGCTTCGCAAAGCCGCGATCTGAGCGTCAGTGCCGGAACCTAGGGACGTAATTGGGGTCCCGTCCCCAAGCTCCACGAACCTATCGTAGGGTCGTGTAAGTGCTCCGTCGTTGAATCCAATCCGGGTACCGCTACGATTGGTGGAGCCAAGCATTCCCACCCCGTGACCCATTTCGTGTAGGGCGGTGGTCACAAAGTCAATTTGGTCCGAAGCTGGTGCCGCATCCGTTCCGTAATAGAAATTGATGCCGCTATTGAAGTATATGAGGAAGTCGGGCTCTCCGGGTGCCACCTCAATGCCTGCGATCGCTTCAGCAAGCGCCGTATTGTAGACGGCATTGGGGTCAGGGGCATTTGGGACCCCGGCGAAGCCATTGATCACCGCAGTGGCAATGGTGTTGGCAGATAGAGGGACAAAGGAGATTTCGATCGTGATGGGTAGGGTCGATGCGACCTCTGTAGACCAAATGTTTGCTGCGAATTGCAACGCATCATAAACGGCAGCATCAGGTACGGGACCGACGGTAGTAATGTCAATGTAGGCTGTTCGAATAGATTCAAAGAATGATTGCTCCTGTTGACTCATGACCCCTCCCTGACTTCCGACGCGCCTTAGGAAGGTGTTGGAAGGCAAGAGCTGGGACGTACTGCTCACGGTTTGGTCTACGTAAAACGTATCCACCATCACTGGTACTCTTCGCAACTGGGGAGCAGTAGTCTTGAGCTGTCCGTGGGCTGGAAAGCAACCAATAATCAAAAACAACAGTAAAACGACATAGGGAGGAGCCCCTACCTGTGTGTGGGTGTAGGAATTGTTCATGGTCCGTATGTTGGTTGTATTGCTGCTAGCAATTCTTTATCGGTTTGTTTGAAAAACAAATAAAAGCCTACGGTCCTGTGACGATGAGTCAATCCTTGCTAGCAACTCAAAGAGTGCTCACCGTCGTGAAAATTGATTAAAGGAAATACGTAAGCTTTTGGCCGATTTTGTAAATATATCAAGAATTAATGGGTTTTTATGCCGATTGCTTGAGCCAATTTGAGATTTCGAACTGATCATCCCGGATAAGCAGGTAAAATAAAGCTTTGAGTAAACGCCAAGGTGTTTTTCCTCGATCTTACCCTTTATTCACTCACCTAGATCCGTTGTTAGGAATAAATCATTGTGTACTAGGAGAATTTTTAGTTTATTTTAAACCAGTTATTCAGGTGAAGATTTTTTCTTAAATGGCTGTACGTCCCTTACTGCCTTTGCTTTTCTTCTTTTTTACCGGAGCCGCCATTTGTCAGGATACCCTGTCGTCCGATCATGGAGCCAATCCAGCTCAATCGGTCGATTCGGATGAAGATGGTATAGAAATAAGCAGTCTTGTCATTGATCATTTGAGGCGCGGCCGCCGTGACTCTGCGTCGTTTTATCACGAGCTATTCTTGTCGTCTTCGCACGCGTTCATGGCAGATATTGAAGTCCTGTCCTCCGTCAAAAACTACGCGGATCGACTGATGGATTTAGGGGAAACGCATTGGGCACTGGACGTTTATAAAGGGTTGAAGAATGTTCGATCTGTGAACGATTCTCTGTACATCGCCTGGGGCTATGACATGGGTTGGGCTGAGGTTGTGCTGGGCTTTTTCGATCAGGCTGCAGCTACTTATCGCGACATTGCTTCATCCAGCGAAGATGAAGATTCGCAGTATCTCTCCGCGGTATTTGAAGCCTATTGCCATGTCAATAGAGGTTTGGTGGACAGCGCGAGCCTCGCGCTGAAAGCGGCTTTGCAGTATGAAGTACATCCGCCGTTCGCGCTGTACCCCGGGTGTGAAGCCATGATTGCGCTTTACTCTGGGGATACGACAGCTGCTGTTTTAGCTTCCGAGAAAGCACTGTCATTGGCAAAGGTTCAGAATGAACAACGCCTCCAGACCGGGCTCTACCTAAGGTTTGCACAAGCGCTGTTAGGGCTGGGCCTGCGCGAAGAGGCGTTTTTGGTTGCTGATTCCGCAGTGATGGTTTCGGGAGTTCTGACACCAAGGGTTGAGGCCGTGGAGGCTTACAGGGTTCAAGCGACCATGCTCCAAGCGGCAGGGCGCCATGAAGATGCGCTGCTTAGCTTGGTGAGGTACAACCAACGGCGCGATAGTCTACTCACAGGCCTTGTGGGCATGCCCGCCGCCAACTTGCAACAAATCGCCACGGAGAATGCCTCTCTGGCCAAAAAACTGGACCAGGCAGAGCAGGCGCTCAATATCAAGAGGAACTGGATCATCGTACTTGTGGCTACACTTTTTGCCTCCTTGTTCTTTTCTGTAAGGTATCTGCGCACCTTGCGCAAGAGCAAGTGGGCGTACACCAAACTTCAAGAAAGCAACAGGAAGGTGGTGACACAATCTAAAGAAATCGCATTGGCTCAGGAAGAGATCATCAAATCGGAAAAGATGGCATTTCTCGGACGTGTGTTTGCTGGAGTCGGGCACGAACTCAATACGCCTATTGCCGCTGTCAAAGCCAACTTGCAACTGATTGAGGACGCCCAGATGCAGGAGATACGGAAGCTGAAGGAGCTGGCGAATGTATTCACACCTCATATCCTGGAGGTGATGACAGACCTGATCATTGCTTCCTACCAGGCGCAACAAAATCCGCTCTCTACCATTAAGCAACGGGCCCTGAAAAAGACACTGCGGTCGTATTTTCAAGATGAGCTTAATGGTGATCCGATGGACTTTGCTGATATGTTTGATGACTTGAAAGTCTATGACGGGCTTAAGCGATTCGAACCGGTTTATCGGCATGAGAACGGGGTTGACATCTTGGAGTTGGTGATGTTTATTTCTCATCGAACCCGTTCCATTTTTACGGCAATGGAAGCCCT
>JBCCXG010000374.1:0-6424 GCA_039191945.1 Bacteroidota bacterium | reverse complement strand
GGTCAGGCGCAGCTCGCGCAGATGGAGGAGCGGAAAAACCAGCCGCACATCAAGACACCTGATCAAGTCACAGACAATCTACAGAAGGATGCTGCTCTGGCAGGAGAAAGCATCTACTATAAGTATTGTGGCATCTGCCACCAAAGCAACGGCAAAGGTGCTCGAGGTCGCTGGCCCGCGTTGACGGACCCCCAATGGATAGCGGGTGACAAAGCCTCGCTGATTAGCATTGTACTAAATGGCCTGGAGGGAGAGATAGAGGTCAACGGGATTGCTTATAATGAAGTCATGCCGCAGCACAGCTTTTTGTCCGACATAGAAATTGCCGAGGTACTTTCGTACGTTCGACAAAGTTTTGGTAACGATGCCCCTGCCATTACCGCAGAGGAAGTACGGAAAGTACGCGAAGGTTCAGCGACCAACTACGAAAAACCCACACCATGAAAGCACTTTTACATTTCTGCCTATTTATTTTATCGCTGGCCACTTTTGCCCAGCCCTACGACTTGATGTTGAAAGGTGGCCACGTCATCGATCCTAAAAATGGAATCGACGAGGTGAGAGACGTTGCCATTGCCAATGGTAAGATCGCTAGCGTCGAGCGCAACATACCTGCCCAACAAGCCAAACAAGTGGTCGACGTGGCGGGCATGTACGTGACGCCCGGGCTCATCGACATGCACTCACACAACTTCTTTGGCACCATTCCCTTCTCCTACCTAAGCAACAGTTTCAGCGCACCGCCACCTGATGGGTTCACCTTTCGCACGGGAGTTACAACCGTCGTGGATGCGGGAGGAGCCGGCTGGCGCAATTTTCGAAAATTCAAGGAACAGACCGTCGATAATTCAAAGACACGGGTGTACGCATTTCTCAACATTGTGGGCTCAGGGATGAAGGGAGGCGCTATTGAGCAAAACCTCGGTGATATGGATGCCAAGTTGACGGCCACGGTCGCCAAGCAATTTCCTGACTTGATTGTCGGCATTAAGTTGGCACACTATGCGGGACCGGAATGGACCCCAACTGAGCGAGCCGTCGAGGCGGGTCGGTTAGCCGGTATACCTGTCATGATCGACTTCGGTGGAAATCCCGACTTATTGTCGATCGAAAAGCTATTTATGGAGGAACTGCGCCCTGGAGACATCTTCACTCACTGTTATGCGCATGTAAATGGTCGAGAACCCATCGTGGATGAAAATGGTCAGCTCAAGCCATTCGTACTCGAAGCGAGAGATCGCGGGATTGTCTTCGACGTCGGGCACGGCGGGGGAAGCTTCCTGTACGACCAGGCCGTTCCTGCGGTTGCACAGGGGTTGAAGCCTACCACCATCAGCACAGATTTTCATACCGGCAGTATGAATGCGGGCATGAAAGACATGACCAACGTAATGTCCAAATTCCTGGACCTCGATATGACGATTCAAGAGGTGGTCTACGCCTCGACTTGGAAGCCCGCACAAGTCATTCAAAAAGAGCAATTAGGACATTTGTCAGTGGACGCCATTGCTGATGTCACCGTCTTACGCATTGAAGAAGGTGAGTTTGGCTTTGTAGATACCAAGGGATGGAAGAGAACCGGCACACAGAAGCTAGTGGCTGAACTGACGATCAAAGACGGCGGGGTGGTTTGGGACCTCAACGGAATCTCCAGGCCGGAGTGGTCCGAATAGCAAAACTTGCCGTTAACAACGCATTAAAAACTTAACGAAATATTAAACCCAGGTAATCATGGAAACACCAATCAAAAGAAGAAGTACCATCAAGAAAATGGGCGCCTCCCTAGCCGCCCTATTCGGGGTGAGCACCACGTACGCCGCCACAGCCTCACCAAAAGAAAAAAGAGTCGTCGGCGAGGTCATTGAAGATCAGAACAAACCACTCTTCTCAAGTGCGGTGACCTTTGGCGATCTCCTTTTCATTGCCGGAAAAGGCGCGCATTTCGAAGGGGATATCAAAGCACATACCGATCACGTGCTCAATGAGCTCCAAAAGGAATTGGAGAAGAACGGCTCATCCATGGACAAAGTCCTCAAGGTCAACGTCTATCTTCATGACCTAGCGGACTATACCCAAATGAATGAAGTATATCGCGGGCGATTCGGTGATAGCCCTCCCGTTCGCACGACCGTGGCTACCTACGGCGGGGTACCAGGTGACTCTCTAGTAGAAATTGATTGCATCGCTGCCAAGTAAATATCGACCACGATGAACAGACGAAAACTAATCAAACAGCTCTCCGCTTTACCATTGGTCGGAGGCCTCATCGGTACGGGTAGTCTCCACGCCGCGGAGAAAAGGCCGCTTGCTGCACCTCGCAGAGACTATTTCAAGGAATTGGGTTTGCGGACGTACATCAATGCCGCCGGCACCTACACCTCGCTCACCGGTTGTCTTATGGTAGAAGAAGCCGTACAGGCTTACCAATACGCGACCAATCAATACGTGGCATTGGACGAAATACAGGACAAAGTGGGCGAGCGATTAGCCGAGCTCATCGGAGTAGAGGCCGCGACAGTTACCTCGGGTGCCTTTTCGGCGATTACCCTGGGAACGGCAGGCGTATTGACCGGCCTCGATCCCAAAAAGGCAGCCCGTATTCCTTTCGACCTGACGGGTATGAAGTCCGAGGTGATCATGCAAAAATCCCATGCCATTGGTTATGCGCACGCGCTCAAAAACGCAGGCGTGACGATCATAGAAGTGGAAACGAAAAAGGAACTGGAAGATGCCATCAATGACCAGACGGCCATGCTATGGTTCCTCAATGCCCACAATTTTCGAGGCAAAATCCAATACGCGGACTTCATCGAAGTCGGAAAGAAAAATAACATTCCGATGATGAATGACTGTGCTGCCGATGTCCCACCGGTGGAGAACCTCTGGAAATACACGGACATGGGCTTTGACCTAGTTTGCTTCTCCGGCGGAAAGGGGCTGCGAGGCCCGCAAAGCTGCGGTTTGTTGCTCGGCAAGAAAGACCTGGTCGCTGCAGCTCGGCTCAGCGCCCCACCAAGAGGAGATACGGTCGGTCGAGGCATGAAGGTCAACAAAGAAGAAGTCCTTGCCATGATGGTCGCGGTGGAAAACTACCTGACGAGAGACCACGCTGCCGATTGGAAGCTATGGGAAGGTCAGATCAATCACATCAGTGAAACGGCCTTGTCAGTGCCAGGAGTAAAGACCGAGATTCATGTTCCAGATATAGCCAATCACGTTCCCTCCCTGCGCATCAAATGGAATGAGAAGAAAATCAAGATGAGCCCGCCTGAAGTAAGAAAAGCGCTGAAAGAAGGGCATCCGGCCATCGAAACCGTAGGAGGTGATGAGTCTGTCAACATGACCACATGGATGATGAATCCTGGTGAGGAACGAATTGTAGCCACCAGACTAAAGGAAATCCTGCAGGGAGCCACTTGATTATGCGCCGCGAACGCATCATTCAGCGAATTGCGCCTTTTGCTCGCGGTTTGGCCATGGGGACTTTTCTGTGGGTAACGGCTTGTTCAGCGCCTGGCCCGCGTGCGCTATCGGAAATCGCGGTACCTGTTGCAAGTGACCTGATCCAAGTTGGAGAGGGCCCTAGCGGAATGGAAGGTCCAGCCTACTTGGAAGGCTTCCTTTATTTCGTCAATGCACAGTACAACGGGAGCATTGCTACGGTCGACTTGGCAAGCAATTCCTTCGAATTTTTCATCGACTCGCTCCCTGGAGGCAGTCTGGGCAACGCCATTTGCGTCACTTCCTACAAGGACTTATGGGTCGCTGACTATGCCAATCACAATGTGTTGAGCATCGATCTGCAGTCGCGAGAGGTGAGTATCCACGCCCATGATGACCGCATGAATCAACCCAACGACCTGACCCTGAGCTCCAAAGGGACCCTCTACGCTAGTGATCCGAACTGGTCCGAGGGCACGGGACAGCTTTGGCGAATTGATGTGGACGGTACCACGCACTTGTTGGAAGCTGATATGGGAACCACCAATGGCATCGCACTCTCTGCCGATGAAGAACGACTCTACGTCAACGAATCCGTCCAACGCAATGTCTGGCTATATGACGTCGACCCAGAAGGTAATTTGAAAAATAAACGCCTGCATCACCAATTTGCCGACTTTGGGATGGACGGAATGGAATGTGACAACCGTGGCAACTTGTATGTTACACGCCACGGTAAAGGAACCATCGCGGTGCTCGATGCCTCCGGCGAACTACAAATGGAAATCACGTTGACCGGTAAAAAGCCGTCAAATATTGCCTTCGGCGGTCCTAACGGCAGTACGTGTTACGTCACCATGCAAGACCGCGGGTACATCGAGACTTTTGAGGCCCCCTTCCCAGGGCCCCTTTATCCCCCTGAATGAAGTTGAACTTATCCCACTTTATCTCATGACGCTTACTGAGCAACAAAAAAGCCAATTCCTCGATGAGGGGTTCCTCGTGATCAGGGCTGTCCTTTCCCAGCAAAACCTGGATTACTATCGAGGCATTTATGAAGACTTCCTTTCGGGAAGAATCGAAAGTGGTCCGCTGCGATCGGACCTCAGCGCAGCTTCCGAAGAGGGAGAGGCAGAAAAGATTACCCAGATCATGGTCCCCAGTCGACTCGAGCCGCAGCTGCTCACCCAGCAGTTGCATCAAGTCACCGAAAGCATCGCAAAAGCTTTGCTGGGGGCGGACATGGCCCTCGACTTCGACATGTTGATCGACAAAGCACCGCATACCGATACGCCGACACCTTGGCATCAGGACGCGGCCTATTGGATCGAAATGCCAGATAAGCGAGCACTAAGTTGCTGGACCGCCCTGGACGACGTGTTCAAAGAAAATGGCTGTATGTGGTACATTCCTGGCTCGCATCAAGAGCCACTACGGCAACACCAATTTGCTAACAAAGAAGGCGGCGCATTGCAGTGCCAAGCCAATGAAGAAGAAGCCGTTGCGGCGGAAATCAACGCCGGAGATTGCGTTATTCACCATGGGGGTACCGCGCACTACAGCCGGGGGAACAGCACCCTGCGTCGCAGACGCGCATTCATTACCAATTACCGACCTCAGACCATGATTGATTTCGAACGGGCAGAGGGATTTGATCATACTTCCGAAAGACTGGTCCGAAACGCCGGAGATCCATCCTCCTGACCCTCATTTCACCATAAATTCATTCCCAATGACTTGCTCAAAACTGATTGCGCTCCTTCTATCTCTGGTCTTGCTTTTACCCATTGCCATGGGCCAGGCTACAATCACCGAAGAACAGAGGGGCCTTACCACCTATCCTTTTGACGACCCCAATCCAATCCCAATACTGACTGACAACGCGAAGATCTATCCTTACTTCAAATATGAGGGGTACGCCCAAAAGGGTGTCGAGAAACAGTGGAAAGTGGTCACGCTAGAAAATGAATTCATTCAGGTTTTTGTGCTACCGGAGGCTGGAGGCAAGGTATGGGGTGCTATTGAGAAAAGTACTGGGGAGGAGTTCATTTATAGGAATGAAGTGATGAAGTTCAGGAACATTGCCATGAGGGGACCCTGGACTTCAGGTGGGATTGAGTTCAATTTTGGCATCATTGGTCATACGCCCTCCACAGCGACACCTGTTGATTATATACTCCAATCCCATGACGACGGTAGCGTCACCTGTGTCGTGGGGAATATGGACCTACCTTCTCGCAATCATTGGAGGGTCTTTATCACACTCCCACCAGACAAGGCCTACTTCGAAACACGAGTGGTTTGGTACAACCCCAGCCCGTTTAACCACACCTATTATAACTGGATGACCGCTGCGGCCGCCACGGGAAACGATTTGGAGTTCTTCATTCCTGGAAATCAGTACTTGACACACCCGGGGCAAGCCAAATCTTGGCCCTACGATGGTGATCGAAAGATATCAGACTATGCACGAAATAACTACGGGCCCAGCAAGTCCTATCACATCGTCGGATCGTACGACGACTTTTTTGGCGGCTACTTCCACGACAGCAAAGTGGGATTCGGTCATTGGGCAAGGTATGACGACATGCCAGGTCAGAAGCTCTGGTTATGGGCCCTCTCACGCTCCGGGGGCATCTGGGAAGATTTGCTTACCGATACTGACGGCCAATACATAGAATTTCAAGCCGGCCGGCAATTCAACCAATACTCACCCGGCGCGGACCGAAACCCCATTACAAAAACGCCCTTCGAGCCCTACCGTACCGATGAGTGGAGTGAGATTTGGTTTCCTGTGAAGGATATCAGGGGGCTGACGGAGGTTTCGAAAAGCGGGGTGTTACATATCGTCAACGACAACGGCACACTAGAGATTGGCGTGAATGCGCTGCAGAATGCGGAGGGCACCGTGACCGTCCATGCTGACGGTACCAAGCTCTTTGAAGAACAGCTAGACTTACCCCCGATGGGGGTCTTCGAAGCC
>JBCCXG010000373.1:0-6432 GCA_039191945.1 Bacteroidota bacterium | reverse complement strand
TATCTGCAGACCAGGGTGTACAAAACAAAATCACAATCGGCACAGGAGGTACACGAGGCTATCCGCCCGACGAATTTCGGCACACCCAACCTAGGAACCTCAAATGCTGAAAACCGGTTGTACGAACTCATCTGGAAAAGAGCCATCGCCTCCCAGATGTCAGATGCGCAACTGGAGAAGACAACTGCCACCATCAACGTATCTACCGCGGACGAAAAGTTCATCGCCAAGGGCGAAGTGATCAAGTTTGAAGGCTTTTTGAAGGTCTATCTGGAGAGTACGGATGAGGACGATGAAGATGATGAAAACACTTCAATGCTTCCGCCGCTAAAAGTCGGTCAAGCCCTTGATCTGAGAAATATTGCATCCCGCGAGGGTTTCTCTCGGCACCCACCGAGGTACACGGAAGCTAGTCTCGTAAAGAAATTGGAAGAAATGGGCATAGGACGACCCTCAACCTATGCGCCAACGATCTCGACTATCCAAAAGCGAGAGTATGTGCTAAAAGAAAGCCGAGATGGGAAAGAGCGGCAATACCTGGAGTTTACGCTGGCAAAGGGAGTCGTCAAACGTCACGAAAAAACTGAGACTTCGGGCAATGAGAAGAATAAGCTCTTCCCAACCAACATTGCCATGATCGTCAATGATTTTCTTGTGGGCCATTTCCCCAATGTCATTGATTTCTCCTTTACCGCAAAAGTAGAAGAGCAGTTTGACGATATCGCCCAAGGAAAGATGTCCTGGGACAAGATGATCGAGACATTCTACGGCAACTTCCACACCAAGGTGGAAAATACTGAGCAGTTGTCACGGGCAGACGTCCCTACGAGTAGAGAACTTGGCAATGATCCAAAAACAGACAAGCTGATCACGGCAAAAATGGGTCGATATGGCGCTTACGTCCAGTTGGGGGAAAATGAAGAGGTGACCGGGGAAAAGCCTAAATACGCAAGCCTTCGAAAAGACCAATTCATTGAAAATATCACCTTGGAGGAGGCTTTGGAGCTGTTTAAGTTGCCTCGCGATCTGGGCGAATTTGAAGAGCAGCCGGTGCAGGCCAATGTGGGAAAATACGGCCCATACGTACGGCACGCAGGAAAATTTGTATCTCTAAAGCCAGAACAGGATCCCTACACCGTGACACTGGAGGAGGCGATCGAACTGATCCATGAGAAAAGGGAACAAGACGCCAACAAATACATCAAAACATTTGATGAAGACCCAGAGGTATTCGTGCTCAATGGCCGGTTTGGTCCCTACATCAAGGTTGGTAAGAAAAACGTCAAAATACCCAAGGACAAAAAGCCAGAGGAGCTGACCTTCGAGGAATGCAAAGAGTTGGCGGAAAAAGCCCCTGAGAAGAAAGGGCGAGGACGGAAGAAGAAGTAGGTATTCTTACCTTGACTGTGTGGTTCTTTGGATCACAAACTCGGCACCAAGCAAAAGTAGTCGTACCCGCAACTCTCCTTGAGGCTCACCACTTTCTGTTTTTGTGGTGACGGTCTGCTGATCTATCTCAGGTTCAGCTCGCTGATTGTATTGGCTAAACACTAGCCAACCTCCCAGTATAAGTCCCATTACTAATAAGGCGGTGCGTTTCCTGGTCATTTGCATTTCTCAAAGGTGTTTCGTTTTAATTAGTGCAGCGAGGCATAGTTTTATTACAACCGCGTGAAATAAAATCCATAATTTTCGCACTAACCAATCAAAGCGTGTGTGTCGCAGACCTTTTTCAAGACATTCGTCACCGAAAATATTGACCTGATCAGGCACATATGCAGGGCCTACGCTCGCAATGAGGAAGATTTACAAGATCTGATGCAAGAAGTGACCGTACAGCTATGGCGATCTCACAAACGCTTCGAGGGCAAATCCCGGGTGTCTACCTGGGTGTACCGCGTAGCCCTCAACGTCTGCTTATCACAAGCGCGCAAGACGAAAAGGCAGATCCAGACGTATTCCCTGGATACGTTGGACTTAGCTGAAGAGGTCAGCGACGAAGAAAAAGAACAGATAGAGCTGCTGTACCGTGCGATAAGAAAGTTGAAAGAGAGCGACCGCGCTATCATCGTACTTTATCTAGAAGAGAAAAGCTACAAGGAAATCGCGGAGATTTTAGGAATGACGATTTCCAATGTAGGAGTAAAAGTGAACAGGTTGAAGATACAACTTAAAAAAATGATCAATGGCTGACATCGATCTTTTGAAAGTGTGGGAGAGAGGAAAGAATCTCGGCCACGCAGACACCATTAGCGTAGACCTCGAAAGAGCCACTAGAGGGCAATCCAAGAGTACCTTACAATGGATAAGCATCATTCTGTGGATCGAGTTGGGTCTAAATGTGGTACTCACTCCCTTTATTTACGTTTGGTTTAAAAGCAGTGGTCTTAGCTGGCATTTTTGGGTATTCCTCGGTATCGTAGGGATCTACCTGGCCTACTACATATTCCTGCTTCGAGCGATTCGTCGTTTCGACTTTGCCGTAAGCGTGCGCTCGGGCTTGAAAAAAGTCTATCGCTATCTCAATTTCTATTTACTCCACTATAAGGTCGTGATATGGGTCTTGTTCCCCGTGAGCTACACCTACGGAGTGATCTCCGGCCTGGCAGAGGATGGTAATCCCGAACTGTCGCCCCGCAGATGGATGACGCTCATCGGCGTATCTGTTTTATTCAATGGGTTGTTTTGCCTTTTATTCAACTGGTTGATCAATATGATCTACGGGCGCAAGATCAAGCGCCTAAGGGGTATGGTCATGGAATTGGAAGCGGTAGAGTAGCCCCTGATTAGACGTAATTATTGAGCATTACTGGCATAACCAGCATCAATACGTCCTCATTATCATCTTTTTCCTCAGGCAGCAAAATTCCCGCACGATTGGGCGCACTCAAACGCAGCGTCACCTTGTCCGAATCCAAAATTCCGAGCATTTCTATCAAGAATTTGGCGTTGAAACCAATCTCGATGTCCTCTCCATCGTGCTCGCACGCCAATCGCTCATTGGCCTCATTGGAGAAGTCAAGATCTTCAGCCGAAATTTGAAGCTCACTTCCAGTAATTTTTAGTCGTACCTGATGAGTGGTCTTGTTGGCATAGATCGCGATCCGTTTCAGCGAGCTGAGGAACTGGCCCTTGTCAATTGACATGGTGTTGTTATTGTCCACGGGAATCACGTTCTCGTAGTCTGGATATCGCTCGTCAATCAATCGACAGATCATCTTGACATTGTCAAAATCAAAGAATGCGTTCGAAGCATTGAATTCCACGTTGACATTCGTGGTCTCGGACGGTAGTGTCGCTTTCAACAAATTCAGGGCTTTACGCGGGATGATCATATTATGCCCCATGTCCGACGCAATATCGACCCTCCGGTAGCGAATCAGTCGGTGACTATCAGTGGCCACGAAGGTCGTATTGGTCTCATCCAGTTTGATGTATACACCCGTCATCGCTGGCCGCAGCTCATCATTGCTCGTGGCAAAAATTGTATTATTCAACGCCACTCCTAGCACGTTGGAAGAAATATTGACCGAGTATCCATCTGACACAGACGGTACCTTGGGAAAATCGGTTGCATTCTCTCCAGCTAGCTTGTATCGACCATTATCAGAGTTAATCTCGATACTATAGGTGCTATCATCGATGGAAAATGTCACCGGCTGCTCCGGCAGATTGCGCAGCGTCTCCAGGAGGATCTTTGCTGGTATCGCGATGCTCCCGTCTTCTTTCGCCTCTACCTCCAGCTGTGTGATCATCGACGTCTGCAGATCGGAAGCGGTGACCGTCAACGTTCCATTGCTGATTTCAAATAGGAAGTTCTCCAGAATAGGAACGACAGGGTTGGTGGTAATCACACCGTTGATGGAGGAAAGTTGCTTCAGTAGGAAGGAGGAAGAGACAATGAACTTCATAAGTGTTTAAAATCATTAAGCCTGGGCAATGCGGGTCCGTTGACCTGTACCATGGCAACTAGCCTTCGGTGATGTCAACTTCATATGGCGGTCTGCTTCCAAACCTCCAATACGTACCTCGATTTCAGCGTAAAACTGAAAAATTTCGGGAGGCAAATTTATAAACAAAACTTGATATTGCAGGTGCTATTCCCTTTGCAACCGTCAGGCCTCAAGGCGAGCGAAAATCCTGCGGACGAGCAAGCAGCTGCTGGATTTTGGATGCTTGAAATACTGCCATAGTACCGTCCTGAGCCACTGCGAGATGAATCCGCTCCCCGGGCAGCATGGGAAACACCCGAAGCTCAAAAGGTCGATTCCACGCGATGTCTACCAACTGGACGATCGCCATAGGCACCGTACCCGACAGACTGTCGTATCTGACAAATCTTGCAGCACTTACGATTTCATTGGCTTGCAATGACTCAAAGCCTCGCAAATAGTTTACCAGCCTCCCACTGTCGAGGTCGGACACACCCTCTACCGAAAAAAACCGATCGCCGAATTCGATGCTTAGGTCCTCACCCTGCTGATGATCGATTACCACAGATTGCAAGGAATTGAAGGACCCTCGAAAAAGCTCCCGATTTCTCCACTGATCACTCGTCAATTGGAAAATCCCTCCGACGTAATCACGATATCCGGGGATTTCTACTTCGTAACCTTCCTGATCGTCCACCAAAAAGTAGGTGCGGGTATACTTCTCATTTCCGATCACATGAAATTGCGCATTTTCCACACCGGCCAATTTGACTTCGTATCCACGTTCATCTAGCTGCTCCCAAAATCGGGAGACCTCTGATGGACTCAACTCTCTCCTCACCGATACTTCTTGAAGCACCGCAAATAGGATTTTTCGTAGATAGCGGTCTACGGAATACTTCCCATTCAATTGCCAACCACCACTTGTTCTCTCCAAGGTATTTTGCTCATTGTTCCCTTGGATGAGGATTCTCGTAATGAGGGTGGTGTCGGCAACGGCAAACTGATTGGTTTTGACAATAGTACCCGTTGCTCTGTTCGAAAACATGAGCACCACGTTCGAGATCAAAAGGATGACAAAGGCCACTAATAACCACTGGTTTTTCCTCCTCATTTGGCGTACTTTCTTTTCCGAGCGAAGTATTTCAATAGTCCGAAAAGCGCAATAATCAAGACTGGGACAACCGTGTTGAGTATGACCCAGTAGCTCTTTTCTTCCTTTACTCTCACGCGATCAAGGGGACGGATTTTTACCTCCTTATTGCGGGCAAAAGTCAAGCCCTCCTCGTCGGTAAGGAAACTCAAGGCCCGCAACACAAACTCCTCATTAGCGAAGGTAGTGCGCATATAGGGGTCGACCCCCAAAGGAAGTGGCTCACCAGATTGTATCTCGAAGTCGTTACGAATAAAATCCCCATCCGCTATTACAACAACCTTTGCCGGCACCCCGCTTTCCTTAAAGCGCTCTCGGTCCACACCCGTTGGCAGGATCCGATTCGCGTAGAGGGATCGGAACGCACCCTCTAGCAAATAGCCTACAGCCTTAGGCCCAGATTGGAAAAACTCTGGTTGAATTTCCGTCTGCCAGTCGTTGAAACGAACCTGCACCGGTGGCGAAAGAACCTTTGTATACTCAGAAGTCATCAGCAAGGGAGTCTTTTTGATCCCCTCTGCTTTGACCGTATCGATGGTGGAGGTAAACTTCAGTAGGGCAGCATCGAGTCCCTTGACCATCGGATGGTCCCCGTAGTGCGTGATAATGGGGAAAAAAGGCCAAGGCAAAAGTTCAATGCGCGGTTGATTACCCACCTGGCCACTGACTCCAGGAAAAAAGCCTGAGTTATAGTCAATCACGTAATCCCGATTGATCCTTATCCCATATCGAAACAGCTGATCCTCCAGATTCAGTTCGTAGGGTACGGCCACTGTCCCCGGGCCCTCTGCTTTACGCACATCGACACTGAGCGCGTCGATGAAGACTAACAGACTTCCCCCATTCATCACATACTGATCCAAGTGAAACTTCTCTCTTTCAGAAAAACGCGCTATGGGTTTACCGACAATGATCGCATCATAACCGACTAGTGGTCCGGTGCGGGCAGGAAGATCAATCTTCACCAAGTCATATTGGGCCAAAATCGCATTAGTGAATCCGGCCAGTTGTGTGGAATCCGGCTCACCATGGCCTACGATGTATCCAATTTTCCGACGGTTGGACTCGGTCACGGACCGGACCCCTCGTACCAGCTCGTACTCCAACCCTTCGATCGACTCATTAAGCATCTCCTCAGGGCTACTTGATCGGTTTCCTTTTAGTAATGGGATGGCCAATTCACGGCCCTGATATGTCATGAGAACGCCTGGAAAAATCACCTTTTCTGTACGCTGCCCATCTTTAGTGTAAGTCAAATTAGTTTGCGGAAGTCCCTTCTCGATCAGGCTTTGATAATACTCATTGCGCGAACGCGCTGTTTTTGCCTTCGACGGATCAATGAACCGG
>JBCCXG010000372.1:0-6495 GCA_039191945.1 Bacteroidota bacterium | reverse complement strand
GACGCGAGGGACTGGCAGATCAGGGGTTACAGTTTATTCGGAAGAGGAACGAGCAGGGCAGCCTTTACTTCGTGACGAATCTTGGTTCAGAGACAGGAAACCTGCCTGCGGATCTGACAGCTCGCGAACCTTATGTCATGGTAACCGACCCTTTAACTGGGTATGCCTACAGTACTTCAGCCAATGATTTGCGACTGGACCTAAAGCCCGGCAAATCCCTGTTGTTGCAAACGATGAACAGGACCCCGGATATCCCCACGAAGTCTGCGGCATCGGCTGCGGATACGTTGGTGATCAACTCCTCCTGGGAGGTGAGCTTTACGGGACTGGGAGATGATGATTTGAGGGAAGTCTATAAGATCGATACCCTGACGCCGTGGACCGAATGGCCAGATACCCTATTGCAATATTTTTCGGGCAAGGCAACCTACGAGACTTCTTTTGAAGTTTTGAGCGGCCGTTCGGCCTCCCGATGCATATTGCAATTTGATCAGATTGCGGAAACTGCCGATGTCTATCTTAATGGAGAACGGCTTGGAACTATTTGGTCTTTCCCCAATGAGATAGACGTCCCTCCTCATATCGTGCAAGCACAGAACTATCTAAAGATTGTTGTGCAAAATGTGTCGGCAAATCACATGCGGCAGTATGACTTGGAAAACCCAGGTTGGAAAAAGTTTTACGACATCAATTTCGTCGATATCACTTACACGCCTTTTGATGCCTCGAAGTGGAAGCCAGTCACCTCCGGACTTGCGGGTGGGGTGAAGCTCCTTAGCTATCCATAAGGGCAAAATAGGGTCAATGACCAGCGCTGCGAGACAAGACGGGTCCGGTAGTATGTGACCAACTATATTGACGGATCGTAGCCGCCCGAAGGCTATAGAGAGTGGCCTTAAAGGCAGTACTGGGAGGATTTTAAGGCAAAACGTAGTTTATTCGGAACGTTACTTGGACTCTTTTGATAATTCCGTTATGTTCGTATCACAAAAACTGGTACGATATTCATAATTCTTTGTATATTTCAAATAACAGGGATGTCGCATCAGGTGGAAGTACGACCATAAACCAAACCATCGAGATGAAACTAACCGTTACTGTCTTGGCCGTCTTTTTGGCGCTGAGTCTTCGAGCGCAAACCGATGCAGACGCGCGTAAAGTAGGCCTGATCTATGACCTTTCGTCCTACATCTATCACAAGCATGTTGCCTTCATGCAGCAGGACAATTTCGACAAATATTATGAACAGGACGACAGCTTAAACGTCATGATCCAAACTGTGTTTGATGAGACGGTCGCTGCTATTCCCGGACTGTATGTAGAGCATCTGGACTTCTTCGGCTACGAGGAGGTTGACAACATTGTAAAGAATCGCCGCAACCGTCAGTTAGATCGCTTTGATATGCTGATCGTGGTGCATGACGCAGGGGTGATCGCGCCGGGGCGCTATGAGACGCTGCAATTCAAGGGGCGAGGTATCAGCACCAATTATGAAGAAGGGGTCATGATCTATGGCAACTTGCGCATAGAGATCATCAATATGGAGAATCGACAACGGCGGTCGTTTGATATTGACGAGCATGATGAAGAAGATCTACAATACAAGGCTGTGCGCCGAGTCATTAAGAACTTTTACGAGGTGGGCCAGAAAAAGGAAGACCTGCGTGAAGACCAAGTTGAGGACATCCATCGAAACCTAGCGGAGATGTACCGTATTCAAATTGACGAGCTGCTAGGAGAGGATCGGCTTGGCAGGGAAGTAGTTCTGGTCATGCAGTAGTAAGCAGATGTCAACTTCGGGATATTCGGGCACTCCGCTCGCACGCAAATTGGGCATCAAGGCTGGTTATGTTGTCAAGATATTTTTTGCACCTCGGGACTACTTGTCCTTTTTTGGAGAATTTCCCGAGGAAGTACGGATAGTGACGTCACCAGACGAACCACTAGACATGGCACATCTCTTTGTCACGACGATGGAAGAGCTCGAGCGGGGCTTTGCCGAGGCGAAACCTGCCCTAAAGATGACTGGCTCGATATGGGTGAGCTGGCCAAAAAAGACGTCAGGTATTCCCACGGAGTTGGACAAATTTGCCATCATGCAATATGGTTTGGACATGGGTTTGGTGGATGTGAAGGTGGCAGCGATTGACGAAACGTGGAGTGGCCACAAGTTCATGTACCGTGTGAAAGACCGAAAGTGATTCCGAGCCTTTTATTAGGGCCCGAAGGGCGTCATCGGCAGTAATAAGTGCTAAAAAGCGGTTCGTTAGGTGAGTCGGCGATTTTATTGAAGGAGCCTAACCGTTAGTGGTTCTGCACTATTTTCACAACTTCGAAAGCTGAATCGTGAAAAAGACACTGAAACTAGCCTTGAAGCTAATCCTGGTAGGCGTTCTTATCTACCTGTTTCCAAGATTCATGATCTTTTATCTGCTCTGTGGATTGTATGATGTGAGCCGAAACAGGCCTTTGACCTGGAAGCTGCTGCAGAAGTATTTCCTCAGTAAGGGAATCGTGTTGTGGATCTTGTCGCCATTCAACATACTCATGGATCTATTGACCCTTCCCTACATCAACAAAGGCATCTATCGTTTGGAGGATCTGCCTGGGCGCTACCAGGATGAGGTCAATCGACTCATAGAGGTGGTGAAGAGCGCGGATATCGATGCGCTACTAAGAGAGAAGACCACGACCTACGGGCGATCCATGATTTTTTTTAAATGGTATCGAAAGAACATCAAGAATGAAATCGTCATTCCCGAATTTCATGAGGATTACAGGTTCATCACGACCGTTGGCATATCGACCTTCAATAAAAAAGTCTCCACCAGTGCGCATTTTGGGCCGTTGAGGGCGTCACTTCGGGTGCTTTACAATATCAATCTGGTGCAGGGACGAGAGGCCTGGATCGAAGTGGGGGACCACAAGCACTATTGGAGCGATAGCCAGTTGTTTATTTTTGACGATACCTTACTACACCAGTCCGTCAATCAGACTGACGACCTACGCTACTGTCTCTTTGTAGATATTATCAGACCTTCGGTGATCAACGGTCTAATGAGGCAGATCGTGACGTTCCTACACATCACGATGAGCTCTGTCAATGGCATCTTTTACAAAAACTGGAAGAAGATACACTGATTCATACTACTGCCACGGGTCGAAGGGCTTTTCCATATACGGTTGGTATTTTACAAGTAGCACGCGTGGTTGACCGTCCTCTCCCTGAATAGGCGCAAAACCGTATTCATAAGCAAAGTAGTAGAGCGCCCGCTTCGTTTGGAATTGACTGGTAAAGTGGCGGAAGTCGTAACCGCGATCAGTAAGGTCCTTTTTGGTCAAGACGATTTTCCCTTCGAGGGGCAAAAGGTTGCGCAGGATCTCACGATTGCGTTTGAGGATCTGATTAGTACTGCGAATTGTCGCTTGCTCCCTTCTGTTTTGCCGATTGTGAAAATTTGATTTACACTGAGCATCACAGAACTTTTTGTCTTCCCGCCCGATCAGTGGACTGTCACACTCCAGGCATCTGTTTTCAAAAACTGTGGTCATGATCCATCCGAGACTACCGCAAGATATGCGGAGTTGTGCGAAGCTTACAACTTACTAGTTTCAACTGCCATTTTTCATTACGGCTTAGCTTAATTTCGACGCTATGCGTGGCACCCTTTTATGTACCTTCTTTTTTGTTCACCTGGGAGTCCTTGGGCAGTTTACCCTGCAAGAGCCCTTCGATGAGTGCGGGGTCACAGGCAGCATCACCATTTACGACGTCCAGCGCAAGCTATGGATGACCAACGATATCAAGGACAGTCAGCACGCTACACTGCCGGCATCGACTTTCAAGATCGTCAATTCGCTCATTGCCTTCGAGACGGGTACCGTCCGGGATGAGTATGAGATTATCCCATGGATTGACGATTACGATACACTTAGGTATGGAAATCGCCCGGAGATCTATCGGGATATGAACCTGGAAGATGCCTTCAAGCAGTCGGCAGTTTGGGTATATGTGGAGGTGGCAAAGAAAATAGGCAAGGAACGATACAGGGACTGGCTTACGCGGATCGGTTATGGCAACGTCGATGTATCTATTGACGATCCGGACTTTTGGAATTTTGGAGATATGGCTATTTCTCCGGTGAATCAAATTGAGATTTTGAAAGGAATCTACGAGGAGATATTTCCTTTTTCCAAGCGCTCCTACGCGCTATTGAAGAAGATGATGATCGCCGAGAAGACTGAGGACTATACGATTTGGGCTAAGACAGGCTGGACGGGGAAAGATGGTAAGGACATAGGTTGGTGGGTTGGATACGTTGAGCGGGGAGGAGATTTATATTTTTTTGCGACTCGTCTCACCAAAGATCGAAGCGAGTCGAACCCGAGGTTTGGCTCTTGTCGGAAGGAGATTACAAAAAAGGTATTCAAGGAATTGGGCCTGCTATAACGTTTGCGGTCCACCTTGCGCCCCTCGGTGGCCTGTGAGAGGGATAGGGTGAAGGTGCAATACATACGATTGCAACGGCTGGAAAGAACTGTTGGCTATCCTGCGAGCGGTGTGGGCACTTCGCGCAGAATGTCTTAAATTATCCTCCGGAAGAAACTGAAGCAAAACCCAAAGAAATGAAATACACCCTAGGTCTACTGGTTACTATTTGCGCATTTCAGCTGCGGTCTCAAGACCTACTTCAGTTTTCGTTGCAGACGGATCAAGTCAATTGTCCCATTCAGGTGCCATTAGAAAACCTCAACTATAATACGGATCAGCAAGGGCTAGCGCTTTTTGAGGAAGTCAAGGGTCAGATGGTGTCGATACCCTGCCAGTTGGAAAAGGGACACGGTGCAAAACTCTGGTTCATATTGCCTGATCGAGGCGAGGCAGGAAAGAAGAGGTCCTTCGTGATCAGAAACTCGGAAGCACTTTCGGATGCGCCTCAGATCGTGTTGCAGCGGGACCACGAGGATCTGGACTTTACCTTCAATGATAAGCCGATCCTGAGCTATCGATTTGCCACCACCCAGGTACCCGATGGTGTCGATCCTTTGTTTCAGCGATCCGGTTACATCCATCCAGTCACCTCACCCGCTGGCGAGGTGCTGACCAGAATCCAGCCCCCCGATCATTATCACCACTACGGTATTTGGGGTCCGTGGACCAAGACCCATCGAGGAGAACGAGAAATTGACTTTTGGAATCTGTTGAAGGGTCATGGCACGGTGAAGTTCGCCGGGTTTTTGTCCCAAGTAAACGGCGCTGTGTATACAGGCTTTAAGGCTTTGCAGCAACATATGGATTTTGGAGGGAACGGTCCAGACGAGATTGCCATCAATGAGATATTGGATGTACGTGCATGGAACGTTGGTGACAAATATTGGCTGATTGACTATACGATTAATTTGAACTCGCCTTTGGAGGACGGAATCCTGTTTGATGCCTACCGCTACGGAGGGGGAGTTGGCTTCCGGGCTACTGAGAAGTGGCACAAGGACAACTGCACCATATTGACATCCGAAGGAAAGGATCGCAAAGATGCGGACGGTTCGAATGCCCGATGGTGTCGCGTGGAAGGTGAGTCAGCTGTGGATGAGGGCCGGTCGGGTATCTTGTTCATGAGCCATCCTTCGAACCGGATGCATCCAGAGCCGATGCGTGTTTGGCCTTTGGACGGTAATGGGGGCCGTGGAGATATGTTCTTTGAGTTTTGCCCTATCCGGCATGAGTCCTGGACTATTGAACCAGGAAGAGATTATGTCCTGAAGTATCGCCTATTGGCTTTTGATGGTGAGGTCAGCGCGGAAGAATCCGAAACGCATTGGCAGGCTTTTCAGAACCCACCGGTAATTGAAATTGAGTAATCACTAATCTACGTAAAAATGAAATTGAAGTACATGCTGCCTCTTTGTGTGGGCTTCCTAACCTTGACGGTGAGTGCCCAGAGAATTGAGGCGTTTGAGGTCAATGAGGATTGGATCGAAAAGGTTGCTAAAGCAGCGCCCCAGCAGCCGGAAGCAGAACCTCTTCAAGACCGCAAAATGTTGGTCTTTGGGCTCCATACTGGCTTTAAGCATTGGGTCATTCCCCACGTGGATGAAGTGATGAAGGTGCTGGGAGAGAAGTCGGGGGCATTCGAGGTAGAGCTTACCAAAGATGTTCGCAAGTTTTCAAAGAAGTCACTGGAACAATACGATGCGGTACTGATCAACAATGCCTGCTCTGTAGGTCCACGCCGCGACCTGATCCTCGATGCCCTGGAAAAGGACGAAACCCTCAGTCAGAAAAAGCGCGAGAAGCTCGCGGCGCAGTTAGAGGCAGATTTGATCGCTTACGTAGATCAAGGAGGAGGACTTATGGTCGTACATGGAGGAATAGTAATGCAAAACAACTCGATGGCTTTTAGCGAAATGGTTGGCGGGAGTTTTGATTACCACCCGCCCCAACAGGAAATCAAGGTCGAATTGGTTGACGCTGGCCATCCGATGGTCAAAGCTTTT
>JBCCXG010000371.1:0-6503 GCA_039191945.1 Bacteroidota bacterium | reverse complement strand
ATGGGGGCGAAGGAGGTATCGGTCCAAATTTCGCTGATCCGTACTGGATACACGGCGGTTCCAAAGGGGATATCGTCGCCACCATCGAAAATGGTGTACCGACAAAAGGTATGATTTCTTGGAAGAATCAGCTGTCGCAACCTGAGATTCAGCAGGTGTCCGCGTTCATCATTAGTTTGGAAGGAACGAATCCTGCGAACCAGAAAGCACCACAAGGCGAGCTGTACGATCGAGGAGCAGAAGAGGCTGCGACAGAAGAAGAGGGAGAGGAAGAGGAGACTGGGCAGCCGGTAGCATTGAATGAGTAGTACGATACTAGAAGACAAACCACGCAAAGAGGAAGGATTCGAAGAGCTTTATCGGGACGAGTCCTTCCGCGATGCGTTGGCGACGGTCGACGAAGAAGGCAAGCGCGTTTGGCTCTATCCGAAGAAGCCCAAAGGGCGCTTTTTCAATTGGAGGGTCATCGTAAGCGTAGTGCTCTTAGCCTTTTTGTTTTTTGCCCCCATCATCAAAGTGAATGGGCAGCCGTTGCTGTTGTTTGACTTCTTCAACCGCAAGTTTGTGCTCTTCGGTCAGATCTTTTGGCCACAGGATTTTCATTTGTTTGTATTGGGGATGATCGCCTCGGTGATATTCATCATCGTATTTACCGTGGCCTATGGCCGGATTTTTTGTGGATGGATATGCCCACAGACCATATTCATGGAGGTGGTCTTTCGGCAGATTGAGTACTGGATCGAAGGGGACTACAGAGCGCAAAAGAAACTCAACAAGCAGCCCTGGAATCGTGACAAAATCCTGAAGCGAGGCGCCAAGCATGCCATCTTCCTGGCCATCTCTTTTTTGATCATGCATACCTTCATCTCCTACCTCATAGGGTTTGAGGAGATGCTGCAATTGGTACAGACCCCACCAACAGAGAACATAGGCGGTTTTATGGCCATGCTGGGATTTACCGCGGCCTTTTATCTCGTCTTCTCACAGCTACGAGAGCAGGTTTGTACCAGTATATGTCCCTATGGCAGATTGCAAGGGGTCCTGCTGGATCGAAATAGCATCGTCGTGGCCTACGATCACGAGCGTGGAGAGCCTAGAGGTAAGATCAGAAAGAACCAGCCGCAACAGCACAATGGTGACTGTATTGATTGTAAACAATGCGTCGTGGTGTGCCCTACAGGTATTGACATTCGCAATGGTACCCAGATGGAATGCATCAATTGCACCGCTTGTATTGATGCCTGCGATAGCATCATGGACAGGATAAGCCGTGACCGAGGCTTGATCCGGTATGCCTCGGAGGCCAACATTGCGGACAAGGTGCCTTTTCGTTTTACGGGACGACTCAAGTTCTACACCACGGTACTGACGCTGATCATGGGATTGCTGGTCACACTACTCGTGCTAAGGTCCGATATCGAGGCGACGGTGCTTCGTACACCAGGTATGCTGTTTCAGGACAGAGAGGACGGTACGGTCAGCAACCTGTACAACTATAAAGTGGTCAACAAGACTGCCGACGAAGTCCCTTTTGAATTTCGCGTGGAGGGAACCCCAGCAGAGATCCAGCTTGTAGGTGATCTGCTGCCAGTCCCTGGCGAATCCATAGGAGAAGGTGCCATATTTATCATCATGAACAAAAACGACATCGAGAAGATGTCAACAAAATTGGAAATAGGGATCTATCGCGGTGATGAGCGATTGCAGACCATTAAAACGACCTTCTTAGGTCCAGCTAAATAAAAATATTTGAAGCTATGAATTGGGGACACGGATTGACAGTAAGCTTTATCCTATTTGCCGGTTTCATGACCTGGTTGGTCATTGGCAGTTTCAAGCAGAACATCGACCTGGTGACAGACGAGTACTACCAGGCGGAGCTGCAGTATCAGGATCGAATGGACGAGATCCAAAACAACACGGCGGCTACTCAGATCAGGGTGGTGCAAAGTACGGAACGGATCCAATTGGAATTTCCCATCATTCCGGAAGAAGGCGCAATACATCTCTATCGACCCAGCGACAGTCGCCTGGATCAGCACTTCCAGATGGAGGATGGAGAGGATGCTAAGATCATCGATCTCGACGGGTTGATCAAGGGTTATTACATCCTGAAGATGACCTGGACCGCTGGCGGGGAGAGGTATTATCAGGAGAAAGGCGTTTTCATTTGATGCTTGCGCTAGCGACTGGAATAGGCCTGGGCCTGCTGGGTAGCTTGCACTGTGTGGGGATGTGCGGTCCACTGGCAATGGCGCTGCCCTACGGAACCCAGTCGCCACCAAGACGCGTGCTTCTTGCCCTATTGTACAGCACCGGCAGAGTGGCAACGTACGTTGTCATTGGCCTGCTTTTGGCCTCGCTGGGAGAAGTAGCGGCAATGGCAGGATTGCAACGTATCGTTTCCATTGTACTAGGTGGGTTGCTGATCACGTTCATATTTGTCCCCCGCTACTATCGGGCTTTCACAGACAAGTTGGAGCGAACAGCCTTTTATACCTCTATCAAGTCAGGTATTCGGCAGCAATTTCAAGATCGGTCCAAGACCTCTTTTTTCGTAACGGGTATGCTGAATGGGCTACTCCCTTGTACAATGGTCTACCTGGCCGCTTTTGCGGCCATCAACACCGGCAACTGGCAAACTGGCGCTTTACTCATGGTGGGTTTCGGTTTGGGGACCTCACCGGCTTTGATCACGCTTGCTGCCGCGCCCTCCCTGGTAGCGCTCAAAAAGATCAACTGGCACCGAGTAGTCCCCGTGATTGCACTACTCGCTGGTTCGCTGATGATTGTGAGAGGAGTAGCGACTGACCTGCCCGATGTACCAGCCTTGGGGATGTTGAACCCCAAAGACTTAACGATTTGTCGATAAATACGGCTATGAAAGATCTCCTGAACAAATACAATGTGCCCGCTCCGAGGTACACAAGCTACCCGACGGTGCCCTTATGGGATACGGCCGCCTGGTCACAGCAAGCGTGGCAAAAGCGGGTCACCGAAGCCTTTTGGATCAACGGAAGAGAGCTGAGCCTCTATATCCACCTGCCGTATTGCGAAAACCTTTGTACCTATTGTGGTTGCCACAAATACATCACCAAGAATCACAGCGTGGAGGCACCCTATATCAGTACGGTGCTGCAGGAGTGGCAAATGTATTTGGACCTAATGCCCGGGAAGCCAATCCTTAAGGAATTGCACTTGGGCGGAGGGACCCCAACTTTCTTCAGCCCCCAAGAACTAGGTCGACTCGTGGCGGGCATCTTGAAAGACTGTGAAACGCAGTCGGACACATCGATCAGTTTGGAGGGCCACCCGTCAAATACCACGGTGGAGCATCTACAAACGCTCTATGACTTGGGGGCAAGAAGATTGAGTCTCGGCATTCAGGACTTTGATCCCAAGGTCCAGCAGACCATCCATCGGCTCCAGTCGAAGGAGGAGGTGGCGCACATTACGCAGCAGGCTCGAAAGATGGGGTACACGTCGATCAACTACGACCTGATTTACGGACTCCCAAGACAAAGCGCAGCGACCATCGCAGCCACCATTGAAGCAGTCGGACATTTGGCCCCTGACCGCATTGCTTACTACAGCTATGCGCACGTACCGTGGATGCGGCCGGCCCAAAAGTCGTATGAGCACTTGCTCCCCAGTCAGGAAGAGAAGTTAGAGATGTATCTAAAAGGCAAGGAATTGCTTGGGATGATCGGCTATGAGGAGATTGGTATGGATCATTTTTCACTATCGCAAGAGGAGCTCTACCTCGCTCAGCGAGAGGGTAGGCTGCACCGCAACTTCATGGGATACACGACACAGTCCACTCAAATGGCCATAGGGCTCGGGGCCAGTGCCATTGGAGATACCTGGGATGCTTTTGCGCAAAATGAAAAAGATATTAAGGTCTACCAACAACTTGTGAATCAGGACAGGCTACCCGTGACCAAAGGACACGTACACGACGAGGCGGACCTCTTTTTTCGCCGACAGATTCTCAACATTATGTGCGCCGGTAAAACGGTCTGGGGCCCCCTTGAGATGGACCGCCACGGCTTGCAGATCAATTGGGAGCTGATTGACGAGTTGCGGTGCGATGGATTGATCAGCGTAGATGACCAATCACTCACTGTGACCTTGCTCGGGCGGCAGTTTCTACGCAACATCAGCATGGCTTTTGATGCCAGGCTTGGGGAAAGTAAACGTGCTCAACCGAGCTTTAGTCAGGCCATTTGATGCATCGTTTTCTCTCCGAGGAGGTCAGGATAAGCGGTATGGCCTGGGGTCTGGATTTGGCAGGACCCGACCCAGCTACGATTAAATTTCGGTAGGCTTGATTACTGACGAAAATCAAATGAATTGACACCGGTGATCTATATCTTTTACGTAAATATTAATAGTGGATCATCTACACCTGCTGACCGATAATGGAGCGCGTTAGCAGTTTGACAAACACATAAGGCCATGAAACGATTATTAGTACCCACCGACTTTTCGAAAGAAGCTGAGCACGCCCTGGACGTCGCTGCTGATCTGTGTAAAAAAATGGAGCATGCGGAGATCCTGCTCTTGCATGTCATGGAGGTTCCATTTGGATCCTTTAGCGTGATGGGTGAGGTGCATACGGATTACGCTTTCGAGCAGGTGTATCAGGTCAAGCTCATAGAAAAGACAAAGTCGCGTCTGGCTGAGCTGGAAAATGCGACCAAGGAGAAGGGCGTCACTGTGGTGAGCAAAATGGAGTTTGGCAATGCATTTGAGAACATCGCGACGGCTATTACCGACCAGCAGGTGGATATGGTGGTCATGGGGTCGAAGGGCGCTTCCGGGCTGGCGGAGGTCTTCATTGGATCCAATGCAGAGCGAGTCATTCGCAACGCCAGCTGTCCGGTCCTTACCGTCAAAGGTCCGACTTCCATCCTGGAGATCAAGAGCCTGGTACTGGCAACAGATACCACGCCTGAACAAGAGCCAGTAGTGGAAAAGGTGAAAGCACTGCAAGAGCTACTTGGCCTCAACATACACGTTGTACGTGTGATCACGCCCTACAATTTCCTGGCCAAGGGGCACGCGCTACAGCAGCTGAAAGACTTTGCGACGAAGGTGCAACTTGAAGACTACACGCTCGACACGATCGAGGCGGAGTTTGCCGACGAGGGCATCATTGCCTTTGCTGAAAAGCACAACATTGGTTTGGTGGCGATGGGTACGCACGGACGAAAAGGGCTGGCCCACTTCTTTGGCGGCAGCACGGCGGAGGATGTCGCCAACCACTCTAAGATCCCCATCTGGACCATGAAGATGCCGGGGGTCTAGAGGTGTGGAGAGTTTGGAGTGTGGGTGTGTAGTGTGAGTCTGAGTCGTGACAATTGACCTGCGAGGTGCGGGAGTGCTCCCACGAATCTTCACTAGCTTTATTATTATTTCAAGGTAAGGATGATAGACGAACAACATCTGCCGAGTAGCTCTCATTGGCCCAGGCGGGATCCTTACAACCCTGGCCGAACCTCCGCAATTTGCCTTTGATTGAGAATGAAGACCATACGGCCGTCGTCGAACGGGTAGATCTTGTCGATGCCCATGTCCAGAAGGTTTGGATCTTGCACGATCGTGAATTCATCGCCTGAGCTTCGGATGATACCATCCCGGTAACCCAGCCAGACTTCATCGCCAATGATTTCGACGTCCCGTGTGTGACTACTGATGAGGTCTTGTTGATAAAGCTCCAGGAACCCTGTGACATCCACCCGTAGAAAAAGATCCCAAGCTCCGTCGTACCGAACGACGCGTTTCTCATGGACATTGTCAGTCGCGTAATAGACCGTGTTGCCCTCGACCTCGAGCAGACCTTGCCCGGTGTAGATCTCCATGTCTGGTAAAATGTCAAGTGTCTCGTTGCTGAAGCGCTGAATCATCTCACCTGCTCTGAACTGAAAAATGGTATGCTCGCTACCCAACGCCCAAATGGTACCGTCCGCGGCAATTTCGATTTGATTCAGGAAAGTATTTAAACTGTCGGTGGGGTCGGTAAAAAATTCAGAGGATTGTTCCTGTAAATTCAAGATATGGATATTCGCCGGCTCTTGCTTTTCCTTTGACAGCTCCCC
This sequence comes from Bacteroidota bacterium, assembly GCA_039191945.1. Taxonomy (GTDB): domain Bacteria; phylum Bacteroidota; class Bacteroidia; order Cytophagales; family Cyclobacteriaceae; genus JAWPMT01. The sequence continues at coordinate 402 of JBCCXG010000371.1, read as the reverse complement.
AAGCCCCTGCACGAAGAGCAATCTTCCTGATCCGTCTATTTCCAGGTCTGTGATGGGGACTTCCAAAATTTTCTTCACCTCTACCGATGCGTTGATTTGGAAGAGTCCCCGATTCGTAGCTACGAGGGCCACCCCGCCGTAGGTCAACACCTTATGGGTGATCAGATCGTCCTTGAATTCTGTCAGGACATTGAAGTCATGGTCCGTGACGACAAATCCATCGAAGCCTGCGATAACATATTTGTCGCCAAAGGGATGGAATTCCACGACGTGAAAGCTCAGCTCCAGGTCTGTGATCTCATAGGCTGCACCCGGAAAAAGTGGCGATTGGGAAAGAAACTCAATATCGATAGCGGGATCAGGTTCTTGGCTTTCGGTGCAGCTTGCTGCGAAGGCTGCGAT
>JBCCXG010000370.1:0-6519 GCA_039191945.1 Bacteroidota bacterium | reverse complement strand
AGGCTTTGCTCTGCGAGTGTTCTTCTTAGGCCTTCCGGAAGCTCCACCGTCTTTGTATGTCTATCGATACCGGGATAGTCTGTTCCGCGCTTTAGAGATTTGATCTCGCTGCGAGGCTTGAACCTCAAGGCAGACCAGTTGTCATTCAAAGAAACGAGTCGGACGGGTAGCCACCCCAAGTCTGCAAGAACCTGCCATCCCTCATCTCTGGTGATGTCCGTAGCGACCTTGCCGTTCCTTTTGGGGTACCCTATCCAGCACAAATCTTGGTCAGAAAGTGCCTTGATGATGTCATTGCTAATGTTCCCTATTTCCGCTTTTTTAATACAGAAAACTAATAGGCCGTCGGCATTGGGTACATCCTGGGACGGCTTCCAACCCTCTTTTTCTAGGGTTTGCAAGATTTCTGTCGGTGCATTACGAACCCGGATTCGAGACGAGTTCTTGATTTGCAGCTTTTGCAAGAGCTTCATCACGGGTCTTTGGGAAAAAACATCACATAATTGGTGTCGGCTCTGATCTTGTTTGCTGCGGGATTTTTTTCCCACTGTGTCAGACCATTAAAGAATGCTCTGATGGCAAAAAACATCAGTTGTCCGTCTTGTATTTTATAGAGGCTGTAGTCTGGGACCACAAAAGTCTTGTCTGCCATGGCAATGGCACACCAACCTCCATAGGCGGGCATGAACTTTTCAGGGGCCTCTTTGAACATCTTCAAGTGCTCCTCTGAAGCGAAAAGGATTCGTCGCCCTTCCATTTCGAAGGCGTATGCTTCTTTGCCCTGAATCTGCATCTGATCAAAGTAGGCCACGGGATCATGCCCTTCAAAAAGAATCTGCCCACGATGGACGGGGTAGGATTCTTGGGCTGTCGCGATATGCAGAATCAGGGTCAGGAGGGAGGTAAATAGAATCTTCATTGAAGCCAATGCGCTAGTAGGGTCTTTGACCCACCCAATTGCCAGGAGGATCATATTCGCAAACCCAAATCGTATATCCGTCACAAGTTACTTGTGCGCATCCGACTTTTTGGGTGTTGGCCCAGACGATTTGTGTGTAATGTCCGCATACTTTGCCACGGCGACACTTGTTACTGCTGTAGTTGTAATCTGCTTTTTCACTTGCCCAGGAATCGATGGCCTCTTCGATAGAATAGTAGCCGGTAGTTCCTTTCCAAAGATTTTCACCAAAGCCGTAGTCGCTGTGATAGAACGCACATCCGTCCTTTTTGAGCTCCCTGGCCCATTTTGCGGCTACTTCGGCCATCTCGTCTGACCATTCGATTGGGTCGACATTGACTTCGGCTCGCCAATAATTGTGTCGATCGACGATCTTAATGATGTCCTGCTGGGAGATCGGGAACTCCTTTCGTGTGGACTCAGACTGAGTGAGTTGGAAAGCGGTAAGAGCTGCGAGTGCGACAAGCAGCATGGCAAATCTCATGCGTCAAATTTACGCGATTCGCAGTTCTTTCTCTCGGATGAAAAATAAATATTTGGCCAGGAAGTAGGCCCCGAAACCGCTGAATAAGTGCCATAGAAAATGGGAGCCCATCGGCAATAGATGGACTACTCGCATGTCCATTTCTCGGCACATCAACGATAGAGATAGGAATCCGACACTTGAGAAAATGAGGTACCACCGATCAAATTTCGTTCGGTACAAGTAGATGATCAGCGGCAAAAAGATGATAACTCCTGAGATAAAATAACTCAGATTGGCTGCAAAATGCCCTTGAAATACGCCGTAGATCGCATATCGCATGCCTGTAAAAGGCAATACAACACTCAGCGTCGACCAGAGCGTTGGCATCACTTTGAACCAAAAGTACAAGCCGACAGAGAAGGTCAACAGCGCCGTGGGTAGCACATCCATCAATAGAAGCCACTCCGAACTCCGGAAAGCATGAAATAACGTGCTGCCTAAACCTCCCAATATCAGGAGGGGGATACAAAAGAAGATGAAAGGGTACCTTTTGACCTGCCACTTCAGTCGAAACGCCCAATAAAGCGCAGGAAGGACGATTGCCAACGAGGAGATCGCATTCCATGGTTCACTGAAGACGACAGAGAAATCCGTTTCGGCGTATATTGGTCGCCCGTCTGGTGCCATATCTACCATCTCGCTGTCTTTCTAAAATTCGAAGAAGTTTTCCTGCAGGTCGGAGGTGAAACGCTATAAAGATAAATTATGTTGGATCTGAGGTCAATTAAATGACCCCAAGCCGGAAAAAAGACACCTGGTACGGACAATTTCACCGTTAAGGGTAAATACATTGTGCTCTTCGAGCTTTATATTCGCCGATCGAGGTCATCTTGCGACCTATATGTTAAGAACCTTAAGTACCCTAATCTTCTTATCAGGCATTGCTGTGGTTTTCATGGGCCTGGGTATCATGTTGATCGTCGATGAGTACGGGACGACGCCGACCCTGTTGGTCAATGCTACCTTAACGCTAAGTTTTGTCGCAGGAGCCGCATTACTAGTGTACATGGCGAAGAATAAGGGTATAAACTGACCCTATGGATACACCGATCAAGATCCTATATGTTGACGATGAGGTGGGCAATCTCAACTATTTCAAGTCGGCATTTCGCAGAGAATTCGAGGTCTTAATTGCCGGCTCCGGGGCAGAGGGTTTGGAAATCCTCAAGGAAAATCAGGACATTCCAGTAATCCTCACCGATCAACGAATGCCTAAGATGACGGGTGTCTCCTTTCTTATGAAGTCAATGGAGATCCTTCCCGAAGCCATAAGAATATTGGTGACAGGTTTTTCGGATATGGAGACGGTGATCAACGCCATCAACCATGGCAATATTTACCATTTTATCCATAAGCCCTGGTCTTACGATGAGATGCGTATTGTGATCCAAAAGGCGCTTGAAACGCATCAACTACGAGTGCAAAACCGGGAGTTGCAAATCAAAGCCGAACGGCAGGAAAAGGAGCGTATTTCCTCGCAACTGATCGCCTTGCGCAATCAAATCAACCCGCACTTTCTTTTCAATTGCCTGAATACGCTTCGTGCCATGATTCCCAATAATGAGGATGCGCGGAAGTTTATTCAGCATATGTCTTCCACCTATCGGTACATGCTCGACCACCAGGATTCGAACCTGGCCAATCTCACCAACGAGCTCAAGTTTGCCAAAGACTACATCTATCTGCAAAAAGTTCGGTTTGGGGATGCCCTGGACTACAAGATCGATATCACAGACGGTCTTTATGAGATGTCCCTGCCCTCTGGAGCCCTACAGCTCTTGGTTGAAAATACGATCAAACACAACGCTGCCTCCAGGAGTAAGCCGCTATTCATCGACATTTTTGACGAGAATGGATTTATGGTAGTCAAAAATAATTATCAGCCACGTCCTGAGGCCATGGAGTCGATGGGAATAGGGCAATCAAATCTCAGAAAACGGCTCGAATTCTTTACGGACAAGGAAGCTGAATTCTACCGGGAAAATGAGTTTTATTACGCTAAAATTCCTTTATTAGAAAATTTATAATAATTTCCCAAATCGCTAAGCACCTAGCCCCCAGAAAATGTTTCACGTTGTTATCATAGAAGACGAGCCACTTGCGGCAGAAGATTTAGAACAAACCTTGCTCCAACTCGACGAGGATATTCATATCGCGCAGAAGTTGGACAGTGTGGCGACCGCCACAGAGTGGTTTGAAAACAATGACGCCGATCTCATCCTCTCAGACATTCAGCTAGGTGATGGCCTCAGCTTCGAGATCTTTTCCACGATTTCGACCAAAGCACCCATCATCATCACGACCGCTTTTGATCAATACGCCATTCGGGCCTTTAAGGAGAACAGTATTGATTATTTGTTGAAGCCGATCGACAAGGATGAGCTCAAGTCCGCGATTGATAAATTCAAAGCCTGGAAAAAGGACCAAAAGGAATTTGACCTAGACAACTTCCTGGAGGTGCTGAAGCCTCAGCGAGAGCCACAATATCAGGAAAGATTTATTGTGACTTTGGGGGAGAAGATCATTTCAATCCCTGAGACAAACGTAGCTTATTTTTTTAGTGAGGACCGGTATACCTACCTCGTAGAGAGGTCAGGCAAACAGCACATCCTCAATACCAATTTGGGTGATCTGGAGGGAACGCTTAATCCTCGGGATTTCTATCGCATCAACAGGAAATATATTATCTCTTACTCCTCCATCCGAGGCATGGTGGCTTATTCCAAGAGCCGAGTCAAAATTGACCTAGAGCCTGCACCACCCAATGCAATGGAAGTAATCGTGAGCGTGGAGCGCTCAGGAGCCTTTAAAAAGTGGCTCAACAGATAAGCATTCAATAAATAGGTATTTAAGCAGCCTTTCACCTTTTGGCCTCATTATTGCTGTACTATCAGCAATAGAGTAACAATCAGGTTAGGTTGTTTTTGAGTTTTTTGGTTGGTTTGGCCCTCCGTTCTCTGCGGAGGGCTTTTTTTGTCGTTACCCGTAAACTTTTTGGAGTAAATCTTCATTTTAGCAAAGAAGAAGATGTTTCCGCATTAAATTACCAGCCATGCCAAGCCTAGCACCCAATCCAGTAAAGCACTCCCTGTCCATTTTAGAGAAGTTTCAACGTGTAAGAAGACAGTCAACCAGGCTTTGTGAGCCACTGAAGACGGAAGATTATGTCGTGCAGCCCGTCACTGATGTGAGTCCACCCAAGTGGCACCTTGCACATACGACATGGTTCTTTGAAAACTTCGTTCTTGTGCCCAATGATCCATCTTATAGGGTCTTTCATAAGGATTATAGCTTCTTGTTCAATAGCTACTATGTTGCTGCGGGACCGAGATGGATGCGCAGTGAGAGGGGGTACCTGACTCGTCCCACGGTAAGTGAGGTGATGGAGTACAGAGCACACGTCGATGCGGCGATGGAGCACTTTCTTGGCCAACATGATTTGGGTCCCATTTCAAAGACGGTAGAGTTGGGCTTGCAGCATGAGCAGCAGCATCAGGAACTATTGCTTTATGATCTAAAGTATATCCTTGGCCAAAACCCGCTATTCCCTGCGTACCAGGACTTACCCGAGTCCAATGCGGTCGATATGCCGTTGACAGAGTGGTTGCCCGTCGGGCAAGGGGTCTATGATATAGGTTATCAAGGTGAGGGCTTCCATTTTGACAATGAGGAGGGTGAGCATCAGGTCTTTCTTCACGACTTGGAGATCTCGAGCCATTTGGTTCGTGTGAGCGATTACCTAGAGTTTGTCAGCGATGGTGGCTACGAGCAAGCCAAGTGGTGGCTCTCTGAGGGATGGGATTGGGTGTCAAGAGAGGGTATCGAAAGCCCGCTGTACTGGGTTCGACAGGATGGTGGTTGGAGTTACTACACTTTAGGCGGCTTGCGTCCTCTTGACGGGTCAGAGCCAGTAGCTCATGTTTCCTTCTACGAGGCCGATGCCTATGCACGGTGGAAAGGGCTGAGGTTACCGACTGAGTTTGAGTGGGAAGTGGCCTGTCGTCAATATCAACCGGAAGTCCCAGAAGGTGCCCATTTCGTCGAAGAGGGCCACTATCACCCGAAAACGACTGGAGGTACAGACTTTTTTGGCAACCTTTGGGAATGGACCGACAGCGCCTACCGACCGTATCCCTTTTACCAGCCTCCGGCAGGGGCAATTGGGGAATACAATGGCAAATTTATGATCAACCAGATGGTCCTTCGTGGAGGGTCTTGTGCCACCCCGAGAGATCATATTCGTACAACATATCGAAACTTTTTTCACCCCCATCTTCAGTGGCTCTTTAGCGGCTTTCGAGTGGCGCGGCATAAATAATCAACCGAAAAACTACGTAATGAGCAATCTAAACGGCACGACAACGTCGGAGGCTGTCTTGTCCGCTTTCGCCTTGGATGTATTGAATGGGCTGCAATCGGAACCGAAATCCCTGCCTTCCAAATACTTCTATGACGAAAAAGGAGACAAGATCTTTCAAGAGATCATGGAGATGGACGAGTACTATTTGACCCGGGCAGAGCACAGTATTTTCAAAGAGCAGAAGGAGGAGATCTTCGAGGCGCTAGACATCAATGGAAAGGCATTTAGGTTGTTGGAGCTCGGTGCAGGAGATGGCTTGAAGACGCGAGTCCTGTTGGAGTATTTTGCCTCAACAGGAGTGCCATTCGACTACAGTCCGGTAGATATATCTCCCCATGTCTTGGAGATTTGCGAACAAAAGGTTCGAAAGGAGATTCCAGGACTCAGTATCACCCCTTTGGCAGGGGACTATTTTGATGTGCTGTCTTCGATCAACTACGACACCAGCAAACGCAATGTCGTGCTATTCCTTGGATCGACGATCGGTAATTTTACGAATGCGCAAGCTATAGAGTTCCTCCGGAGGCTGAGAGGTCATTTGCATGGGGACGACTACTTGCTTGTAGGCTTTGACTTGCGGAAGGATCCCGATATGATATTAAGTGCGTATCATGACAAGGCAGGTGTCACCAAGCGATTCAATCTTAATCTTTTGGAGCGAATTAATCGCGAGTT
>JBCCXG010000369.1:0-6530 GCA_039191945.1 Bacteroidota bacterium | reverse complement strand
ATACCGTCGATAGATCCTGAAATCTTCAGCACCTGCGGTGTAGTGTTGGCGTCATCGATGATGAAGATTGCACCCTCACCTGTTCCTACGAAGAGTCGGTTGCTGGTGTAGGGGCTGGCTTTTATATTGGATATCTGCTCCATATTGAGGTCTAGACTGACTACCTCAGAGATGTAATCCCGGGCTCCTCTTCGAATGTTCGAGACCCTAACAATCTCGTTACTATTGCCCGCGCCATAGAAGATGTTCTGCTCATCATCATAGTCTGAAGGATTGATGAAACGCCCTCTCGTGTAATCGGCCATCATGGTGGAGAAGGTCGCTCCTCCATCGGTGGATATAAAATAATAATTGAAGACGTGTGCACTGATCTGAATATCGGATTCATTTTGATCGATGTGGGTAAACGTACCGTCTCCTCCAGTGACCATGGTGGTAGAACCTTTGCCTGGTCGTGTAAACTTCTGAGTACCATTGTCCTGTGCTCCAGCCAGGAAATAGTTCGAGTTTTCCTCGTTCATACCCGTGACTGCGTAGAACTGCGTCACATTGTAGTTGTTATTGCGCGGCTCGATGACCATATCCGTACCACTGGTCTTGGACGCGTCAGATCCTTGATTTTGCTCGTACTGTGTCTGATTTATGATGCCACCATCATGGAGCCCAAGGCCCTCTGAGTCAGGACGAGATGTCGCAGAAGTGAATGTTGATTGCTCCCCGCTAGCCTTCACTTGAAGACGAATCCGGTCCAAGACGTCTGCCACATCATCATTAAGTGAAATCCTTTTAGGTCCGGCTACGGATAAAGGTGCCTCGAGTACAGCAAACTTCTGACTCCATTTTCCAAATCTACTCGCAAGAGCCGAACGGCTAGGACTCATCCCAAACCCTCCTTGTCCTCTTGAACGCTTCTTGAATAGATTCCTGAATAAAGAAAACTTACTGCCGGTTGATGGACTGAAGCCAACATTCTCACGATCAAATGTGGTGCTGTAAGCTCGCTGTAAATAAATATCATATAGATAGCTTTTGCGCAAGCTGGCATTGTTGTAATTCTTTGAAATGCCAAATGAGGAGAAAGACAACATACTGCTGCCGGCGGTTTCCGATTCGCTCGATTCAGGACTCTCCGTTTCATTGGTAGCGATACGCGCGCTTGCCTGAGCCCCCGTGCTATCAGTGGGATTATCCACAACCGTTTGCTCTCCCTGTGTGCTGGTGGAATCCACCGGTGTTTGATCATTTACGGCAACTTGAGTAGAGTCCACCGCTGTGCTATCGGAAGTATTGCCGACAATTACCTCTTCCTGCTGCGTTCCCGTGGAGTCTGTTGGCATTTCGTCATTCACCGCCACCTGGGTGGAATCTACAGCTGTGCTATCAGTACTATTATCAACCATGGCCTGTTCCGGCTCAGTGGTAGTGGAGTCGGTGCTCCCGTCGTTGATGGACACCTCAGTAGCTGCGGAGTCTGGAGCCACATAGGCGATGAATGGCTCTTTGTCATCCAAGTCGAGGATGCCATCATTGTCATCATCTGGATCACCAGCATCGCACAAGCCATCATTGTCGTTGTCGGCACCATCATTCATGGGATCATAAGAGCCATTTGCACAATCGTCACAGGTATCACCATCATTGTCACCGCAGATAAAAGCATCTAGTGGGTTGATATCATCATTGTCAGCGACGCCGTCATTGTCGTCATCAGTATCTCCGCTGTTGCATAGTCCGTCGCCGTCGCTGTCCAAGCCGTCATTGTTGGGATCGAACGCACCGCTAGAACAGTCATCACAACCGTCTCCATCAGTGTCACCACATATATTGGCATTGAGTGGGTTGGTATCATTACTGTCTACCACGCCATCATTGTCATCATCAAGATCACCAGAATCACACAGTCCATCTCCATCGGAGTCTATACCGTCGTCTAGTGGATTGAACACGCCACTGCTACAGTCATCACAGCCATCCCCATCAGAATCTCCGCAAATGTTGCGGTTGTCAGCATCAAGGTCTTTTTCGTTTTCCAGCCCGTCTCCATCTCGATCCGCGTCTGTGCCACCATTTCCAGTATCTCCTCCCGCACCAGGTTGTGGGGTTGTACCCGTACCCAAATGGCCTTCAACCAGTTGTGTTCCCAAATAGACGCCTCCGTCGTTGCCAAAAATCGCTTCGTCACTCAGGCCGGGACGGAAGACGATAGCATGCTGGTCAGCATGCACTACGGGTAAGTCCAAATGAGAGATCACCGCGGCGTTGTTTTGCTTGGAGATTTGATTCCATGACTCACCGCCGTCCAGCGACTGGTACAGGTCAATGCCCCCGATGATTACGTGATCGGCATCGTTAGGGTCCACTTGTACGATTAGGTTATACCACCCTTGACCATTGGTAAAGTCTTCTGACTTCACGTTGGGATCTAATACTGTGGGATTGGGCAACCAATTCCAAGTAGCGCCTCCATCAGTGGATTTTATGATACCCCCACCTTCGGCGTTGCTTACTCCAAATTCTTTACCCTGCATGAGCGCGTAGATGACATTAGCATCTGTAAGGGCTACTGCGAGATCGATGCGCTGCACGGTATAACCATCTGGTAATATGTCAGACCAAGTCGTACCTCCGTCTGTGGATTTCCAGATATTTCCTGGTGAGAAGATGCCAGTACTGGCATAAATATCTCCATTCGAGGCTACTTCGAGGTCTCCTGCTCGATTTGCGAGACCATCATTGAGCACGTTGTTCCATGTTGCTCCCCCATCAAGGGAGCGCATCACGCCATTATCCATGGTTGATACCAGTATAGCACCATCATCCAAGACTACAAGATCGTGAATAGTATAAAAATCGGGATTATTGGATGTACTTGGAAGTTGCTCCCAGCTTGCACCACCGTCCGTACTTTTCCATAGACCTTCACCACGGACGGCATTGATATTAAAGTACCCTTCTCCTGTACCTATATATAGTATTTGTGTGTTAGAGGGATCGTACGCCATAGCTGTAATGGCCAAATTGGCCCAGAAGTCGCCAATACTGACCCAGGGTGTATTGGCGTCATCAATGTTATCGGTGACCCATAGTCCTCCTGAGACGCCAGCAGCCCAGACCTTCTTGCTTGTGACGTCATTGGGATCAAACATGAGAGCCCTGGTTCGACCACCCACGTTAGTCGGGCCCCGCTCTTCCCAGGTGGTCTCCAGCAAGTCGACATTCCGCGCATACTCCTGCGTGGACACAATGCGCTGCGCCTGACGGAAAGCCTCTACCGCTCTCTCGGGATGTGTTTGATGATCTTTGGGATCTGCCGTCATCTCCATAAACTGCCGAAGCGCCAGGTCAGGCCTGTCGTGTTTAGGAAGTTGCTTCACGTTTTCATACTCCGGTCCTCCCTCGGTATGAAAGGGATTGTCGAGCAACGCTTGCTTATTATTGGGCAGTGCCTCATCGGTCGCTTGCTGCTGATTAAGCAAAACGATCCCGAGGCTTGCTAGGATGAGAAAGGCGCAGGTCACTACGACGCCCTTCGTTTTGGGTCCTGTATTAGTCATCACGGTCTATGCTATGGTGGTTGTTTTAAACTGGATTTTTACATCCAGCCTCTAAAATAAATATAATATTAACAACCGTGTATGCGTCGTAGGCACTTATGCAGGGGGTTACTACCCATTCATCTGGGGCCTATTCCCGTTCAGCGGAATTTATTCCCATTCACTGCGAAAATCGCTCTTTTTGAGCAAGAAGGGTAGTTTTCAGTCGTTCGAACCCACTTTTCGGGTATGTGCCAAACCAAAAAAGACTGATGAAATACCATTAGTCGTCAAATACGCTCCACTCAGCGTATGAAGAGAAATAATACCGTTATTCATGAGTTTTTACCTTCTCCCATACTTTGAAAAGACCAAAAACTGCAGTTGCAGCAAGCAATGTTAGACCCAGGGCCGGCCCAGTTTCCCCGTAGATCCACTGGCCCGTCGCGAAAAGCGTACTAAAAAACGGCGATGGTACCAACGAGCATACCTAGCAGTTCTAGCGGCAGATTATCAGAAGATGTTGTACTTGCGGTCGAAAACTTCTGCCAACCACGGCCAGCTGGCCTGATCTTCTCATAGAACGCCTTCAAGGTCGAATGGTCCGTTTGCGGTGTCAAGTAGGTGGATAAGACCCAAACCAATGTGGTGAGTGCTGCTCCGACAATAGTCTTCATCCAAGGAGCTAAAGGTAAGAAGCCCATATCGTCGTGGAAGAAGGTGAGATATCCGGCGATAATCAGTGAGGAGATCATCGCGACGATTTCTGTATATGCATTGATTCGCCACCAGAACCACCTAAGTATGTAGATTAGCCCGGTACCCGCTCCCAATAGCAGCAAGAGATTGAACGCCTGACCGGCGTCGGTAAGAATCAATCCAAGCCAGGTTCCCAGAATCATAGACACAATCGTCGACAAGCGTCCAGCCCAAACCAGTTCTTTCTCGCCGGCTTCTGGTCTTATAAATCGTCGATAGAAGTCGTTGACAAGGTAGGATGCGCCTAAATTCAACTGAGTTGACATTGTGGACATATAAGCGGCAATCAGGGAGGCGGCTACGAGGCCGAGCAAACCAGTAGGCAATAGTGTGAGCATCGCTGGATAGGCCACATCATTTCCAAGCTTATCTGCGGGCAGGTCCGGAAAGGCAGATTGTAGGTCTGATAGCTGGGGAAAAACTACAATCGACGCTAAGGCAATCAGAATCCAAGGCCAGGGTCGAAGTGCGAAGTGCGCTGCATTGTAGAGCAGTGTGGCGCCCATGGCGTTTCGCTCGTCTTTGGCGGACAACATCCGTTGGGCAATATAACCACCCCCTCCAGGTTCCGACCCTGGGTAGTAGGAGGCCCACCATTGTACGGCGAGAGGCACAAAAAGTACAGGCACCCATAGCTCCGGCTTGCTCATATCCGGCAAGATCGACATTCGCTGCTGTACGATCTCGTGAGACAGTAGAGAAGATAAACCACCTACTTCCTCTAAGTTGACCAGGTAGATACAAGCCCAAATCGATCCTACCATGGCCATGGCGAATTGCACAAGATCTGTGATAATAACGGCCTTTAACCCGCCTAATGCGCTATAAACCAATGTGATAGATCCGGCGATGAGCAGCGTCTGCCAACCTTCGAGTCCCAGAATGACCTGACCAAACTTAATGGCTGCCAGTGATACAGTGCCCATCACCAGAACGTTAAATACCAGGCCCAAATAGAGGGCTCGAAACCCTCGCAAAAAGGCCGCCGCCTTTCCACTATATCTGAGTTCGTAGAATTCGATGTCAGTCATGACCTCTGATCGCCGCCAGAGCTTGGCATAGACGAAAACTGTAAGCATACCCGTGAGAAGAAATGCCCACCAACCCCAGTTTCCTGCTACTCCCTGGTCCCTGACAAGATTGGTGACAAGGTTGGGCGTATCGGCGGAGAAGGTAGTGGCCACCATCGATATACCCAGAAGCCACCAGGGCATATTTCTCCCGGAGAGGAAAAAGTCCTTGGAACTTTCACCAGCCTTTTTGGAGACGGCCAATCCAATGATGAGCGATACAAGGAAAAATAGGCCAATAATGAACCAGTCGAGAAAGGCTAAGGACATGTGCTTACGAGGTTTGGGTAAAAATAATAGTCCAGTGGAAGCTGCTACTGCCCTGAGTAGCACTTCCTGGATTTCAAAAATTCCGATAAGTATAGCAAGAAATCTCAAGCTTGGTGGGCCCTGTCACCAAATACCTGGAAGATTCAAACAGCATACTTCTCTGCGTTACCACTATTGTGATGGCCTTATCGCCTTATCGTCATACTCAAGTGATGAAAAGAGAAACTGGGCGTTGAATACCCGGGGTACAACTAGACCGTTTTTGCCTCAGATTTGGAATGGGAGATAGTGCAGGGGGAGATCAGCTGCTCACCAATAGTATCAGTTTCGGACATATCGCTGTCTGACATAGCATCCGCCGACCTTGACTGTCCCATTGATAATGAGCGTCTGGCCGGTCAGGGTCATCAACAGTTCAGTACAAATTGCAGCTTCATCTTCGTCCGGGTCACTACATAATTCCAACGCCGAACCTTCGATGGTGAAAAGACCATTGTCTGAGGTCGTAATCCCTTCAGTCGTTATCTCAATTGTATAAGAGCTAGAGTCACTGAAGATGAGTCGGCTACAGAATAGTGAAGAGCAAATGAACCCTTGAGAGCCATTCTCTTCGGAATCCTCGCATTGATTATTGTCTTGCTGCTCCAGAATCCAATCGCCCACCAGTTGCTGCTCGATCTTTTCATTGTCGACTCCACAACGATAGGTACCTAGGCCCATGATCAAGAGCATCAGCAAAGATCGTATCCTTCCTGCTGTCATGTTGATACTCAATTTTCCAGGAAATTAAGGAATTGAGTAAACTTTTCTGACTTTGAGGCAGCCAATGTGCTTGCGATACCGGACTTATTGTAGGACCACGGACTGGAATCGGTGCCCGTCCATATACTTGATTCTT
>JBCCXG010000368.1:0-6532 GCA_039191945.1 Bacteroidota bacterium | reverse complement strand
TGAAAATCCCCGGAGTTGGGCGCAAAACTGCAAACGTGATCTTGGCTGTTTTATTCCATGAACCGACCCTGGCAGTGGATACACACGTATTTCGTGTTGCCCGTCGCTTGGGTCTAGTCACCCAAAATGCCAAGACCCCGCTGGAAGTCGAAAAGCAACTCATAAGGCACCTCCCCACTGAATCAGTGTCAAAAGCAGATCAGTGGATCATTCTTCATGGCAGATACATCTGTGTCGCAAGAACACCGAAATGCAAAACTTGTGACATAACTCATCTTTGCCGGTACTATGAGAAAAAGTATCTTGCTGGCCAGTGAATCAATCCGCCTAACCAATGAGGGTGCACCTCTACCACCAGTATTTTCGTCATCCGGACGAAGGCGGTGCCTTGCGTTCTTATTTCATAGGTCGGGCACTGGTGGAAGCAGGCCACGAGGTCCTCATCATCAGTGGCCACAATAGGCAAAAGGGGCTACAGGATATCGACGGCATACCGGTTCGCTACTTGCCCGTCACGTATGCCAATGACTACTCGTTTACGAAAAGGATCTGGGCGTTTCTAAGGTTCGCTGTCCTGGCTATCCTGACTGCCAGAAAATATCCACAACCCGATCTTAACTACATCATCACTACGCCCTTAACTACCGGTCTGATCGGTTTGCATTGGAAGTACTGGCGAGGCATACCCTACGCCTTTGAAGTAGGAGACCTTTGGCCTGAGGTACCGATTCAGATGGGTATGATTCGCAACAAGTTCCTGCAGCGCTTGCTATATGGTTTGGAAAAGCGCATGTATCGACATGCGGAAAAGCTCATCGGTTTGTCGCCAGCGATCAAGGACTACATCGAGTACCATTGTGACTTCCAGGTCAGTGCCGTCTCTATTCCGAATATGGCCGATACGGATTTCTTTGCGCCTCAACCTGCACCCCAAGATTTCGACCTCGAACATCCCTTCGTGATCTCCTACATCGGCACGATGGGACGCGCCAACCATCTCAACTATCTGCTGGCTTTTGCTAAGCAGTGCCTGGACGAAGCCTTGCCCGTAGCTTTCCACATTATGGGAGATGGGGCCAGGAAGGGTTTGATGGCACAGCAGGCGCAGTCGATGGCTAATTTGGAGCTGCATGAGTTTGGTAACCGCGACGTCGTAGGCACCTTAATTGATCAAAGCCATGCCGTGTATGTATCCTTTCTCGATGTGCCAATACTCAATACCGGAAGCCCCAATAAATTCTTTGACGGACTTGCTGCCGGCAAGCTCATACTGCTCAACTTCGGCGGCTGGATGAAAAAGCTGATCGACGAGCATGAATGCGGCGTGTATTGCCCCCCTGAAGATCCAGAGACGTCGGTCAATCACCTGTGGCCTTTTCTGTCTAGCCCCTTGCTGCTAGAGGAGTACCAGACCAATGCAAGGAAACTGGCGGAGGAGGCTTTCAGCAGGAAAGATTTGACGAAGCAGCTGATCGGTTATATTTCTTCTAGTCGTTGATCGCCCGATAGTTGGACTTGGAGAATATCATGTGATGATCGGTCTCCGCGAGCAGTTGTTGCATGGTCACTTGTTCATTCCTCATATAATCCTCCACGATCTCCCATCCCACCCAGGCTCCAACTCGCCCGGGGCAGTTTTTACTGATTTCAAAAATATTGGGGCGCTCACCCAAGAATTTCTGCTTCATGAATTCGCTGGTATCGTAGAGGAGCTCATTTTCGATAAAGTTAGCCCAAATCACTTCCCTGTTTTCTTGGATCGCGATCATCTCATTGGGTGTATAGCCTAAAATGATGGAGTCCGGGGTGCAAGGTAACAGTCTACTCACCAGGTAGTTGACCTTGCCGAAGTCAATCATCTCGGAGAGTAATGTGCTTTCTCGGCCTGTGCGGGTATGAGCATTGGCTACAAACTTGGTGATAATTGCTGCCATGTGCCGTTGTGTATACCTTTTCTGGATGTAGGCGGGTACGTCCTGCGGATGATAAGAAGCAGCTGGTCCGATGAAAAAGTCCAGACCCACAATGATCTCCTCCTGGCCGATGAAAAGATCATTGTACAACCCAGTCACCATCGTGACCACCTTGGGCACTTGCGTGTTTGGGAAATAGGCTTCCAGCCTGGAAAACATCTCCGACAAATCTTCTTGAAACTGTCCCTCGTTAGCGTCAAAAGTCTCAACCGCTTCTCTGTAGAGTGTGTCCAGAAAAGGGTCGTTGATCAGGCCAAAGATCTGGCG
The DNA here is from genome assembly GCA_039191945.1 of Bacteroidota bacterium. GTDB lineage: Bacteria > Bacteroidota > Bacteroidia > Cytophagales > Cyclobacteriaceae > JAWPMT01. Next base: position 4,292 of record JBCCXG010000368.1, on the reverse strand, counting down.
GCCCAGTACATCGCCGCTTGGGTACTCATTACTGTGCAAAAAGTTAGTCGCGACGCCCGGGTGGCCTTCCAAAAAGGCAACGACCTCCGCTGCGTCCTGTGATTGAAACAGCTCTCTTTCCAGCCTATTGATCTTGATCTCCTTCACCTTGGCGAGGGCAGGCACTTCCCTGCACATTTCCGTCTGGCACCCAGACAGCAGCAAAAGGCCAGAAATTATGATCAATACTCTTCGCATAACTCTGTAATTTTAACGTGCTAAGTTATTAACGCCGCACACACCGATTTATGAAAAGACTGTTCATTCTTTGCTGCTTCACTTGCGTTTTCTCCACGCTCGGTCACGCCCAAACGAAATTAGGTCTGAAGTTCTCGCCATTGTTCTCATTTAACCACCAGATGGAACTGACATCTGACAGCCTCGATGCCGAAAATGATGGGGCCAATCTGAAGTTTGGTTTAGGATTGGTCGTTGATCAGCAGTTGACAGATACCTATTTTTTCAGCACAGGTCTCTTCATTGTACCGAAAAAGATCGGTATCAACATCCAGGAAGAAGGGGGTACTTTTCCCAATACGCTTGAAGAGTACAATGTCCAGTACCTGCAATTGCCCGTGACCCTCAAGCTGATGACCAACGAACTGTCTCCAGACTTTGGTATCTTCTTCCAGGTCGGTGGAGGGTTTGAAATCAAATTGGGAGATGAGGCGCTAGAGGAGGAATATGTCCTTGTCGAGTCTTTCAAGCCCTTTGATGTGATGGTGATGATCGGTGGCGGGATAGAATACCGCGTCGGCGTCAACACTGCCTTGTTTGGCGGGTTGAGCTACCAACGCGGTGTGATCAATGTCATTGATGAGACACTGTCCAATATCGATCTCAGTGTGAGAAACTCGGTCCTCTCGATCGATTTTGGGATCAAATTCTAGACCTGGATCATCTCGCCGTTTGCGTTGATGAAGCTATACTCCGTAATCGCTAGCGACGAGTCCTCTACGAGGTTGACCCATTTAAAATATTTCATGAACCACTTCACCCTAATGGAATATATGCCTTTTGTAAAGTAGGCATAGATATAGGGGTGAAGCGCTACCGTCAGCTTCTTCTCATTTTGCTTCTCGATGAAATACTTCACCGTATTCTCGATCTGGTCCGCAATGATGATAGATGCTGCGATTTTTCCAGTACCGTTGCAAGTCGGACATACCTCCCTCGTGGCGATGTTGAGCTCTGGCCGCACACGTTGACGTGTGATCTGCATCAAGCCAAACTTCGACAGCGGCAAGATCGTGTGCTTGGAACGGTCACCCTCCATCTCTTTCTTGATGCGCTGGAAAACCTTCTTTTTGTTTTCCGCGCGCCGCATATCGATGAAGTCAATCACAATGATCCCACCCATGTCGCGTAGCCGCAGCTGCCGAGCAACCTCTTTTGCCGCCTCCAGGTTGACCGTCAAGGCGGTGGCCTCCTGGTCTTCCTCGCGATTGGACTTGTTGCCACTGTTGACATCGATAACGTGCAACGCCTCCGTATGCTCGATGATGAGGTACCCGCCGTTGGCAATGCTGACAGACTTGCCAAAAGACATTTTGAGCTGACGCTCCACGCCATATGCCTCAAAGATCTTGTACTTTGAATTGTACTGTTTGAGGATCTTCTCCTTGTCAGGAGCGATCTTCATCACATAATCCTTGATCTCCTGAAATAGCTCCTTATCGTCGACGAGGATGCTATCAAAAGACTCATTCAGTACATCTCTAAGGATGGAGTTGGCTCGGCTGACTTCACCGATGACTTTGTCTCTGACTTTAGCTCTTTTCAGGTTTTTGACACCGTCCTTCCAGATGTTCACCAGGTTGGACAAGTCAGCGTCAAGCTCTTTGACGTCTTTGCCCATGGCGACGGTGCGTATGATGACCCCGAACTTGTCGGGTTTGATGGAGCTGATCAAACGCGCCAGGCGCTTTCTCTCAGCAGAGTCGGTTATTTTTTTTGAAACGCTAACCGCGTTGGAGAAAGGTACAAGTACAATGTACCTACCCGCAATAGACAACTCACAAGAAAGTCTTGGTCCCTTCGTAGAAATGGGCTCTTTTACCACTTGAACCAGGATCTTTTGATTCTTCGTTAAGACCTGGTTGATCTTGCCGAACTTGTTGATGTCCGGCTCGTGATTAAACCCTGTTAATTTGGAACTGGCGTTCTTTTTATTGAGCACCAGCTTGGTGAATTTATTCAAAGATTGGACCTGAGGGCCCAAATCTAGATAGTGTAGGAAAGCGTCTTTTTCGAAACCTATGTCGATAAAGGCCGCATTAAGGCCTTGAACAACTTTTTTAACACTTCCTAGGTAAATGTCACCTACCTTGAACTGATTGCTGTTTTCTTCCTCATGGAATTCAATCAGTCGTTTTTCTTTGAGAAGGGCAATCCGACATCCGTTTTGAGTTGAGCTAATTAAAAGATCGTTGTTACTCACTCTACGTCGGATTTAGTGACTTACTTCTTCTTGTGCCTGTTCTTTCTTAATCTCTTCTTACGCTTGTGTGTCGCGATCTTGTGTCTCTTTCTCTTTTTTCCGCAAGGCATACTTTTAATAATTTCTGTCTTTGTTAAACAACATTTTCAATTTCTTTCGACTGCACGGCGCATAGCGCACTGTTCAGCCCCTTTTCGTTATCTGGCCAGGTAATCTTCAGCCGCTTTTTTCAATGCCGGATCTACATTTGCCGCGTTGAAAACCTGAGTGTAGGCTTCTATCGCTCGACCCTTTTCCCCTTTTTGGTCCCAAGAGACCCCTAGGTAGAGTAGGGCTTCATAGTCCGCTGTATCTAGCGCTAAGAGTTGCTCAAATCGCTCGACTGCTCGATCGTATTGTCCAGATTTGATGGATAGAAGCCCCAAGTTAATGAGTGCTTCCCGGTTGTTTGGGTCTACAGCAATGACTTCTCTCAACATCTGCACACCTACCATGGGTGCCTCCGTTGTCATTACGGTCATCGCCAGCTTCGTTTTTAGGCTCAGATCATCTGGACGCTCCGAAACCGCTCGTTCCAAAAGAGGCTTTATGGCCATGGCCTTTGTTTCTGCCTCCTCCGTATCGACCGATCGCTCAAATAGCTTATAAAGCGTTTTTATTGCTACCAGCACAGTATTTAAAGAACTATCTCTTTCCAGGAGTTCGCTGACCACCCATTCGGCACTATCAAATTTGCCGTAACGGAGGAAGTAACCCGCTAAAGAGTCCGCAAAGATACTGTTTTTTTCATCATTTGACGAGGTAAAGGCGCTGGTCAGTGCTGAGATAGCCCTTCTGTCTTCTGGCGTTACATCAAAGCTATGGGTGGCTACCTCCGCATCCGCGTCATTTTCCACAACGACACGTGGCAATTGATAAATCAGCACGACCAACACCAATCCGATGGCCGATACCAGGAGTTGCTGCTTCTTCATTCAGCAGATGATCAGCCCTTGCCCTTCAGCTTAGGGCTATTTTTGATCTTTTCCGTGAATATTTTTGAAGGTTTGAAACTCGGCACGAAGTGCTCGTCAATCACCATGGCTGTGTTCTTAGAAATATTACGTGCAATCTTTTGTGCACGTTTCTTATTCACAAAGCTGCCAAAACCCCTCACATAGATGTTTTCGCCCTCAGCCATTGAGTTTTTCACTACAGAGAAGAAAGCCTCCACCGTCGCCTGCACGTCAGCTTTATCAATCCCCGTCTTCTCTGATATTTCCGTTATTACGTCAGCTTTCGTCACTGTTGATCTCTTTTTGTCTTTGTTTCGATTATAATCAGGACCAAAATTAATTTTGCGGCTGCGAAATAAAAAGCCTGCAACGATTATTTGACTGACGGATGAGCAAAGTGTCGCACACTTTTACAGAAAATCTAATCCACTGGTACTCAATCAAAAAGAGGGACCTACCCTGGAGGAACACGAAGGACCCTTACAAGATCTGGTTATCCGAGATCATTTTGCAACAAACAAGGGTTGCACAGGGCCTTCCGTACTACGAACGTTTTGTACAACAATACCCCCAAATACAGGATCTCGCGGCAGCTCCTCAGGACGAGGTGATGCGTACATGGCAGGGTTTGGGATACTACAGCCGCGCGCGAAATCTCCATAAAGCCGCCAAAGTAGTCGCGAAGGAAATGGGCGGCAAGTTCCCGTCTACTTATGATGGTCTGTTGGCCCTGCCCGGCGTGGGTCCGTACACTGCTGCAGCTATTGCCTCCATCGCGTTTGGGGTCCCGAGCCCTGTGCTCGATGGCAATGTGTACC
>JBCCXG010000367.1:0-6552 GCA_039191945.1 Bacteroidota bacterium | reverse complement strand
GATAAATGGAACGGAATAGATCAGACTGTCGAAGCGATCTAAAAATCCCCCGTGCCCTGGGATGGAATGCCCCGAGTCTTTTATGGCCATCGTACGCTTCAGCATGGACTCAATCAAATCCCCGTAGGTACCTGCCACCACGACCAGGACACCAAAAATAAACCATTGCCAGGGCTGTAGATCATGGAATAAGTGCGTCAATGCCCAAGCAAATAGTAAGGAGAGAGCAGCTCCACCAATAAGGCCCTCCCATGATTTCTTGGGCGAGATACGTTCGAAAAGCTTCCGCTTCCCAAAAAGGCTACCGCTAAAGTAGGCTCCGGTATCATCGGCCCATATGAGGAACAGGAAGCCGACAATGATTTGGTAGCTGTATTCGCCAGTGAGGAAGACCAACCGATTGAGGAAGTAAAAAGGCACGGAGATATACAACAATCCAAGATAGAAAACGGCAATGCTTTGAAAAGGTGCCTTGTCTTGTTTGTCATAGAGCTTAACCAGGAACACAAGAGAGTAGATAGGAAAAAGCAGAACATAGTATTCTGACGAGAGCAGGTCGGACTCTATGAGGAAGGACAAGACGAAGAGCAGGGAACCTGCGATCGTACCCAAAACGAGCATAGGTTTATACCCATGATGGGCAAGCATACGATAGAACTCAATAAGGCAGAAAAGGTGGATGAAGAAGAAAATACCAAAATAGAACCACTGACCTAAAATGAGAGAGGTCATGATCAGTGCGGCGCCGATGACCGCAGCCACTAATCGAGGCAGGAGGTTGGAGAACTTACTCAAAACGAATCTCTTCTTTGATGATGCGCAGTGCCTTGATGACATGATCCGGGGCTACGTGTACCTCGAAGTGACCTAACTGATACGCGGCGTCTTTTTTGTTGACCAGCACAGGATTCAACTCGTTGTCTTCTAAGATAGACTTCACTATCTCCGCCCGATAGGAGGTGGAGTCTTCATACACTTTTTGCCAACCACTCATTCTGCCGCCACTTCCTCTACGGGATCTGGTTGAAAGTACCTGCGAAATACCAGAAGTAAAGCCGCACAAATGGCACCAAAAAGCAATAGAAGTGATGTTGGAGGTAGCTCGGGCTCCACGGTGATATTGTAATTGATCTGACTATTGAAATAAAGAGTCACCAACGTAAATGCATTATTCACAAAATGACCAATCATTGCAAGCGATAAGTGTCCTGACCAGAAATATAAGTAGCCGAAGAGGACACCCAGCAGCATTCTTGGAAATGCGCCATAAAACTGAAAGTGAAAAGCACCAAAAAGCAACGCAGTCAGCCAAATTGCGGCGTGTGGATTACCAAAACCCTTGCGAAACAGATTCTGCAAGAGGCCGCGAAATAAGAACTCCTCTCCGAGTGCAGGAATCAAGGCAATCACGACCAGCCCGACGGCAAACTGGAAAAGACCGTCAAAATTGGTCAAGTATTCGGTCAATTGCTGCAGCTGCACTTCCTTGCTTTTCGCCTGGGACTCGAACCAGCTCATGAACGATGGGAGTTCCAAGTGTTGATTCCAATCGACCACCACGCTATTGACGACCATGAAGCTGAAGGTGATGATCACCGTCATGACTAGGGGCTGTACAAGCGGTCTGGGGATGGAGAAAAAGTCCTGCAAAGGCACCTTAAGGAAAGTCCTCAAGAAGAGGTAAGGTGTCAGGAAGAACGCCCCGATGGAAGTGATTCCCTGAGAGATCAGTAAAGGCAGACGTGACTCTGGATGCTCTGCAGGGTAGGTAAAAACCTCCTGCATTAATTGAAAATCAAATCTGAAGAATGGCAACATGAGAAGCTGGGATAGCACCGCAAAACCGAAGAGACCCGCGATCGTATAAACGGTCAAAACGAGCATCATCAGCCAAGGTGACACCTTTTGGTCCTCATTGTGATCAAGCACATTCTCCATAATTGCTCTAAATTTACGGTGAAATTGAGAGATGGACCGTGGTTAAAATAGGAAACATAGAAGTTGGGGAGTTCCCCCTCTTATTGGCTCCAATGGAGGATGTAAGTGATCCGCCATTCCGGGCAGTGTGCAAGGAGAATGGCGCCGATCTCATGTATACGGAGTTCATTTCAGCGGAGGGACTGATTCGAGATGCGGAGAAGAGTGTGCAGAAGTTGGACATCTATGACTACGAGCGGCCCATCGGCATCCAGATTTTCGGAGACAAGATCGAGTCCATGCGTGAGGCGGCAGCCATTGCCGAGGAAGCGGACCCGGAGATCGTGGATATCAATTATGGGTGTCCAGTCAAGAAAGTCGCCTGTAAAGGCGCAGGGGCTGGGATCTTGCTTGACCTGCCGAAGATGCAACGCATGACGGAAGAGATCGTAAAACGCGTCAACAAACCAGTGACCGTCAAGACACGTTTGGGATGGGATGAACATACGATCAAGATCCAGGAGGTGGCGCAGCGACTGCAGGATGTTGGGATCCAGGCCCTAACCATACACGGTCGCACTCGAAAGCAGATGTACAAAGGAGAGGCCGATTGGACACATATCGCGGCGGTCAAGGATATGGCGGATATCCATATCCCAATATTTGGCAACGGTGACATTGACTCCCCCGAAAAAGCGGTAGAGTACCGCCAACGATTTGGTGTCGATGGCATCATGATAGGGCGGGCTGCGATTGGCTATCCTTGGATCTTCAACGAAATCAAGCACTATATGGCGACAGGAGCGCACTTGTCTGCCCCTTCGCTGGAGGAGCGGGTAGATGTGACCAAAAGGCACTTATCCTTTTCTTTGGAGTGGAAAGGAGAGCGGAAGGGGATCTTCGAAATGAGGAGACACTACACCAATTATTTTAGAGGGATCTCCCATTTCAAACCTTTTCGCACCCGCCTCGTTGAGGCGAATACTGCTGAGGAAATCGAACCCATCCTGGAGGAAATCATTTATACGTTTGGTTCGAAAGCAGTAGCTTAAAATCACCTCTCTGCATGATAGAAAATAAGGGCCTACTGGCCCGTCTTTTGTTGGTCGTATTGGCTCTCATCTGGGGATCTTCGTTTATCCTCGTGAAGAAAGGCCTGGTGGCGCTTGGTCCGATGGAGGTGGGTGCATTGCGGATTGTTGCTGCATCTTTGTGCCTGTTTCCTTTTGGTGTCCGATACTTCAAATACATCGAAAAGCGAGAGTGGGTATACTTGATCTCCGTTGGTTTTTGTGGTAGTTTGATCCCTTCTTTTTTGTTTGCCTTTGCCCAGACGCGGCTACCAAGTGGTGTGACAGGTATATTGAATACCTTGGTTCCCATTTTCACAATTCTCATTGCTGCCCTGATTTTTAAGCATAAGCAGCCTGGTCGTGCGTATCTCGGTGTGGTCGTGGGCTTTGTCGGCTCTGTCGTCTTGGTTATGGCTGGAGGAGGTGGATTGGCCGGGATCAACTACTATGCCTTCCTGGTGTTTCTTGCAACCGTCTTTTATGCCACTAATGTAAATCTGATCAAGGAGTACTTGCAGGGGCAAAAGGCATTGGCCATTACCAGCGTGTCGCTTTTACTTGTAGGGCCCATTCCGATCTACTTTTTACTTGCGCACACAGATTTCATTGAGAAATTAGGAACGGTGCCTGGTGCGGCCACTTCAGCGCTTTACGTTACTCTACTTGGGGTCATGGGCACGGCAGTTGCGCTCATTATCTTCAACCATATTGTTCGGCTGACCAATCCAGTATTTACCTCTTCAGTCACCTATATCATACCCATTGTAGCGGTAGGGTGGGGTCTGATCGACGGCGAGACGTTGAACCTTATGCATCTCGGCGGGATGGCCTTGATACTCGCCGGTGTCTATGTCACCAATAAGCGGTCGAAAGGCCCTGTCCAAAACAAAGTCAAGGTGGAGCAGCAAGAGCTAGCCAAGTAGCAAGTATGCTCTTTGTGCTAATGGACTAGACTTAGGCTAAAGTCTTCCTTTGTTTTGGTCGTGGGCCTTGCCCCGTAGATTTAAATCTCATACCCCAAAAGAGAAGAAAATGTGTCTAACGGTCAATTTTTTAAGAGGATCCGTCTTTATGCTCGTGAGTTTGCTGATTCCTACCTATTCTCAGGCTCAAATGCAAAAGCTAAGAATCTCGGAAAGTCACAGGTTTCTTGTAAAGGAAAATGGTGATCCCTTTGTATGGATTGGTGAAACCAATTGGTTTTTCGCCAAGCTTCCGCCTGCGACTATTGATAGCATTCTCGATCGTCGTCGCGCTCAGGGATTCACGGTCATGTTTGTTAGTTGCAGAGAAGAGCTCCACAACGGAGAGGGAGGGCCTGGTCCGATTGGTAAGCCGAACGAGCAATGGTGGTCGTATCTTGACGACTATATTGCCAAATGTGAGCAACGAAAAATGTATGTTGGTCTCACCTTGGGCTGGTGGGGATTGATGCGCAAACATGACCCAAATGATCTGTACAATTATGGCAAGTGGGTAGCCACAAGGTACAGACACAAAAACAATATCATTTGGCTGACCATGGGGGAGGCTGGTGCCCACAATCGGAAAGAAACTATACCAGATAACAAGATGATGGCACTTGTGGCTGGCATTCGAGATGGGGATACGGGCAACAAGTTGCTAACGATTCATGCCGACTACAAACGCGGGACAAGTCTCTCTAGAGATGGTGAGATCAGTGATTTCAACAATTGGCAAACGAGTCAATGGTGTTGTCCTGACGATCTCCCCAGGAACGATGATAGAAGCTGGAAGGTTTGGGAGGCCATTGAATTTGACTACATGCGAACGTACGACGGGATACCAAAACCAACTTTGGACGCTGAGGCCTGGTACGAAAACAACAAAGCCTTTTGTGACGGCAGTGCTTTTAACATTCGACGCAGGGCTTATTTTACCATATTCGCAGGTGCCTTTGGTCATACTTACGGCGCTGGAGGCATTTGGGATGGGCTAGAAGTAGACGAAGGCTGCAGCAGGAGAGCTTTGGCCGCCCTTGATTATCCAGGGGCACGTCATATGAGTCACATCAGCAGTTTTCTTCATGGCCTGGGAGAAGATTTTTTAAAAATACGGCCCGATCAATCGTTTATAGTATCGGAAAATCCAGACACCTATGATGAACACGTACAATCTGTGGTAGCTGAGGATGGATCGTTTGGCCTAGTTTATTCGGCAAGTGATCAAGGGTACACGCTGGATTTATCCAAATTGTCAAGCCGACGGATTGGCGGCATTTGGTACAATCCAAGAGAAGATAAGTATCGAGTACTCCCTTGGAAGGGTGACAAAAAAGAGGGGAGACTAAGTGTCGACCCACCCGGAGACCTGGGCCCGGGAAACGACTGGGTCTTCATCGTTGGTGACGTAAAAGAGATCAGTACATTCGTCGCCGAATAATTCTGAAATTCCGATGGGGACTTGATAGATAAAAAAAGGGTTCCGCCCTCACGAAACCCTCCAGATATGAATTACAAATAGTTGTCGAATATTCTCTCGAATTCCTTTTGAATATAGTAGCTGGATCACGATATTCAGCCTCCGTAGGCCTCAACCGGTATTTTCATTGCATGAAACAGAGAAATCAGGGCTGAGCAGCTTATATGATGAAATCACACCAGTATGTGTTCATCATTTTCTTCAGGTATATCTACCTCTTTGCGTTCGTGGTTTTTCTGTTCAAGTAATTGGTCTATGCGCTTTTCAAGAGCATCTAGTTTAGCATGCATCTTTTCATGCTCGTCGATCACCAGATCTTTGATATGCTGCTCTTCTTCTTTGATACCCTTGATGCTTACTTCGTTCATAGTATTGACGACGATGGCGATGAAAACATTAAGGGTGGTATATGTCGCTATCAATATAAAGGTGACAAAGTAGATAGGTGCGAAGGGCATACCGTCCATGATGGGTCGCGCAACTGCTGATGCCCAACTTTCTAATGTCATGATTTGAAAAAGCGTGAAGAATGTACGTCCCAGGCTGCCAAAATAGTCAGGATAGGCAGCGCCATACAGGTTCGTGCCAATGACGGCAAAGGTGTAATAGATAATGAAGAGCAATACTCCGATCCAGCCGATACTGGGAATAGACTGGAGCAAGGATTCGATGATTACACGGAGTTTTCGAATGTTTTTTAGTAGTCTGAGGGTCCTGACGATTCGCAATGCCCGAAAGACGGAAAAGGAACCAGCCGCCGGCATGATGCTAATGAGGACAATAGACAAATCAAATAAATTCCACGGATCACGGAAAAAAGACATCCGATAGGCGTACACCTTCAAAATGATCTCCAAAGAGAAGAGTACCAAGATGACCAGATCGAAGGAATCTATGTAAAATCCGACGGTGGACATCACGCTGTCCGAGGTCTCCAAGCCAATCAAGACCGAATTGATGATGATGATCGTGACGATCGTCTTTTGGAATCCGTCTGACTCGAAATAGTTCTTTATTTTTTGCCTGATCATTTGCCTTTCGAAGTTGTTTCCTTTAGGTACAGCCAGCAATTATGCAATAGCACTAGTAGGCTCATACGACAAATATGGGTAGGTTAGTT
>JBCCXG010000366.1:0-6566 GCA_039191945.1 Bacteroidota bacterium | reverse complement strand
CCAGCCGTGGGGCTGGTAGATTTTGGAAGGAGAACTGAACGTCGCGACTTGTCCCGGACCTATAAAGACCATCGTGCCCTCCTGATAATCGTAGGAGCTCCTGCCGTATTTGAAGCTGCCGCTGATGTTACGCTTTAGCGCCATGTAATAGAGCTCACTGGTGAACTTTAAAGGTCCTCGTTCGTACGCTGTCTCCGGCCACTGCCGAAAGACCGTGATCAGCGGGTGCGCTGGTTTGCCCGCCTGCAGAAAGTCATAGACATCGGCTATGGAACGGGAATGGATGATCTCTTCCATGACGGGTAAACTAGGTATTTCTGTCGGGAAAAGGTCCTGAAATGGGCGGAAGGTTCCGTTCGTCATTTCCAAGAAGGCTGAATCCATTTCGCAGGACACTGGCAAACGCGTGGACGATGGGCGCAAAAACGGGCACAATCCCTCACAAGAACTCCGTGATGTTAGATGCTTTTTATCAAGGCTGTCTAGTGTCATTTCCGCTTTGCATGGGTGCTAGCCTCCTGGATAGGAGCGAGAGGCAGTAAGGCCTACTTGTGTTTGTAATGAGGGCAACGGACCCTCGTACAAGAGGTTCCGTCTGGGGATTGGCTACGTTCCACTCGTGGAATCATCTAGTGCCTGGTTGTATTTGCTTGATGTTTACTGCTGAAGATTAAATACCTTAACAGGTCTAGATCGTATGAGATTACACCTAAACCTTTATGAGAAATAAACTACTACTCCTTGCCGCCTTGTTTCTTTTCATTGCTGCCGACGTGCCGGCGCAGCGCCGCGGGAAGCAAAAACAAGCCAGCACCCTCAGCTATCCCGAATCCGTTTATTCTAGCGTTCAATGGCGATCCGTCGGGCCCTTTAGAGGGGGGCGTGCTGGAACCGTGGCTGGCGTTGTCGGTGATCGATCAACGTACTATATGGGTACCGCCGGTGGGGGCGTTTGGAAGACCCAGGATGCCGGTAATACTTGGTTTTGTATCTCAGATGGATACTTTGGGGGCTCCATTGGCGCAGTGGCTGTCTCGGAGTCGGACCCTAATGTCATCTACGTAGGAGAGGGGGAGCAAACCCTACGCGGCAACGTATCGTCAGGTCGTGGAATGTGGCGATCTACGGACGCGGGTAAGACCTGGAGCTTCCTGGGACTGAAGGACTCTGAGCACATCAGTCGCATCCGAATACACCCAACGAATCCAGATGTTGTGTATGTGGCGGCCATCGGGAATCTGTGGAAGCCCAACGTCGAGCGTGGCGTCTTCAAATCGACCGACGCCGGAAAGACCTGGGAAAAGATTTTGTACGTCAGTGACAAGGCAGGAGCTGGCGACCTCGTCCTGGATCCTAACAATCCGCGTATTCTCTACGCTTCCACTTGGCAGATGAAGCGCAATGGCTACCGGATGGACAGCGGAGGCCCTGATTCCAAGCTCTTCAAGAGTACCGACAGTGGGGAGAGCTGGACGGAGATCACGACCAACAAGGGACTGCCAGGAGGCCCTTGGGGTATCGTGGGGATTGCCGTATCACCGGTCAACTCAGATCGGATCTGGGCCGTGATTGAGGCCGATGACGGAGGAGTTTTTCGCTCTGATGATGGAGGAAAGACCTGGGAAAAGACGAACGAGAACCGGTCGTTGAGGCAGCGGGCCTGGTACTACAGCCGGGTCACTGCAGACACGCAGAATGAGGACATCCTTTATATCATGAATGTAAGCTATGGTGTCTCAAAAGATGGTGGCCGGACTTTTGAGTTGAAGAGGGCCCCTCACGGTGATCATCACGACCTATGGATTGATCCGCTCGACAACCAACGAATGGTCATTGCTGACGATGGGGGTGCTCAGGTATCCAACGATGGTGGCGCCAACTGGACCACCTATCACAATCAGCCTACGGCACAGTTCTATCGGGTGTCGACAGACAACTCCTTTCCGTACCGAATCTATGGCGCCCAGCAAGACAATAGCACGATCCGTATCGCTCATCGGACGTCAGGCAATGGCATCACCGAACGCGACTGGGAGCCTTCGGCAGGAGGAGAGAGTGCCCACCTGGCTCCGGATCCAAATAACCCAGAGATCGTATACGCCGGAACTTTCAAAGGCTATATGACAAGAGTGGATCACCGTACCGGGCAGGAAAGGTCGACCAATGTATGGCCAGACAATCCAGCTGGTTCCGGCGTTGAGGTGATGAAGTACCGCTTCAATTGGAACTATCCAATCTTCTTCAGTCCCCACAATCCTGAGAAGCTTTATGCCGGGTCGAACTACCTGCATGTATCCTACAACGGCGGCCAGTCGTGGGAGGTGATCTCGCCTGACCTTACGCGCGGCGAGCCGGAGACCTTGAAGTCCTCAGGTGGACCGATCACGCAAGACAATACCGGGGTAGAGTTTTATGCCACCGTATTTGCTGGCGAAGAGTCTGAGCAGGAAGAGGGTGTGATCTGGATCGGTAGCGATGACGGATTGGTACACGTCACGCGAGACGGCGGCGAAACCTGGACGAACGTCACGCCGCCCATGTCTCCCACGCAAAACATGATCAACTGCATCGATGTCAACCCTCACCAACCCGGAGGAGCCTATGTTGCGGCGACATCCTACAAGTTTGGCGATTACACTCCCTATCTCTACAAGACCTCTGACTATGGCGCCACCTGGCAGGTGATTACTGATGGGATCAAAGCCACCGACTATACCCGAGCCATTCGTGCGGACCTGACCCGACCGGGACTGCTGTATGCCGGTACCGAGTGGGGAATGTACGTTTCTTTTGACGATGGTGCCAGTTGGCAGCCCTTCCAGCTGAACTTGCCGGTGACCAGCATCCGTGATTTGGCAGTCAAGGGCAACGACCTGATTGCCGCAACACATGGCCGCAGTTTCTGGATCATCGACGACCTCACACCGCTTCATCAGCTCAGTGACGAGGTGGCCAGTAGTGACTTCTACCTCTATCAACCGAAGGACAGTTACCGAATGAAGCAAGGGGGTCGCGGAGGATATGACAAACGTCTGGAGGGCCAAAATCACCCGAATGGAGTCATGATCCAATACTACCTCAAAGCGTACGATTCAGAAGAAGATGTGGTCTCAATCGATATTTTGGAGTCTGACGGAGATATTATTCGGTCCTATGCTACCGATTCGAAAGAAAAAGGTGGAAAGCTGATCGTAAAAGAGGGAGGAAACCAATTCACTTGGGACATGCGCTACCCTGGCTTCAAAGAGTTTGACGGCATGATCTTGTACAGTTCGCCCAATCGCGGACCGAAGGCCATTCCCGGTGACTACAAAGTGCGACTGACCGTCAATGGAGCATCAGTGGAGCAGCCATTCAAGATCATCCCCGACCCCAGACTGCCCAACACACCAGCGGACTATCAAAAGCAATTCGATTTTCTGATCTCTGTCCGAGACCGTGTGTCTGAAGCGCACCAAGCCATTGTTGACATAAGAGCAACGCGAGATGACCTGAACTATCTACGCGACAAAATTGGCAGTGATGTGGAAATGGAAGGACTGCAGCAACTGGCGGACCAGCTGGACGAGCAGATGTCTGTCATTGAAAACAACATCCATATGACCAAAAACCAGAGCTACCAGGACCCACTGAACTACGGTATCCGGGTCAATAACCGGCTGGCTTTCCTCATGCAGGATCAGCAGCGTGGGGACTATCCACCAACCGATCAGGCGCTGGAGGTTCGGGAGGCATTGGGCGCTGAGCTGGACAAGGAGTTACAGGACCTGGGCCAGCTAATGGAGACGCAAATCCCCAAGATCAATGAAATGGCGGCGGAAAAGGGATTGCAAATAATCATGAATCAAAAGCCTCAAACCGGCTCATAAGTGTGAGAGAAAGGCTTTTGAGTGAATGGGGTTTGTCAGGTGCGGTGAAGTAGTGCCATACCTGACGAGCGCCGAACTCCTGGAAGCCGCCAATCGACGCGACGGTAGCGAGAAACTGCATGAGGTACATGGCGCCGATTTGAAGTCTATGGGCTCCAAAAGTGAGATGGCAAGGATTAATGCGCTGACTTGCGGGAATATACAGAAGTAGGGAGGTTACATCTAGAACATTGTGGCTGAAGAGACCAAGCCCAACCACCTGTCAGCTAGCTGGTGCGCACGAAATGGAGCAAGTGACAATTATCAGCAACCCGTATGAATTAATCACGTACCTTTTGCTACTGTGTATCCATCGCGCCGTGACCGAAACCTATTGAAATCCGCGCTGCTGAGCTTCGCTATGCTATGGCAGGTCGTGGGTGCTATGGCTCAGCATGCCAATATCCGAGAGGATCGCCTCAAGTATCAGTACGGCTTTGAGAAATTAGAAAACTACGGGTGGTTGGCGGCGCACTACCTG
Source organism: Bacteroidota bacterium (assembly GCA_039191945.1). GTDB lineage: Bacteria > Bacteroidota > Bacteroidia > Cytophagales > Cyclobacteriaceae > JAWPMT01. The sequence continues at coordinate 2,177 of JBCCXG010000366.1, read as the reverse complement.
GACCGTGACCTGAAGAAGGCCCACCGGTTTGCTCGTCAGGGGGATCAGTTGGCCAGGAACCTGCTGCGGTCAGAAGGCGCGCTGGATGTAAGTCAAACGGCGCAGCTGATGTCTTTCAAGCAAGTGTATGGACAGGTGGCTTATCACCGTGGCAAGTACGTCGATGCTCGGGAGGCCTTTGAGGAAGCCCTCCGGTATGACCCAAAGACCGATAAGATCACAGCAACGCTCGCTGTGCATTACTTGAAAAAGATCGACTCGCTCGCCAGCATCGGAGAGGTGAAAGAAAATCCCTTGAAGCAGGCCTTTAAGGGCATCGATCTTGGCGCAGCCATCACGAACTCGAAGACCGATGTCGGTATCACTACCTCACTCGAGATCGCAAAAATCGCGGAAAAAAGAGGAGATACGGCCGTCGCGATTGCGCAGTACCAAAAGGCCGCTAACCTGTTGCAAAACAGCAGGAGCTTCAATGATGCTGCCATCGTAGAGCAAAAGGTCGCCGCCCTCAGGGCGCAACCGGATCTGGTGACCCTGGACCTGCCGGACTATGATACCGTAGTTGCTTCAGGGGTTGTTCCATTGCAGACAGCGCCAGCTGAGCTGGTGCTAGAAGAGCAGATTGACAAAATATTAATTGGAAAAAAGGAGGTTGATACGGGTGGAGAAAGTATAAAATTTCGAAGTGACTACTATCAAGCCTATTTATCACTGCAAACGAAGGCTCAAGAGGACAGCCTGCTCCAGGTAGTGCTGATCGAACAGGCTCGGGGCGAGATGGAGCGCTTGCAGCAAGAAAATGAAATTGCGGACCTCAACATCGAGGCGATTAGGATGGAGAAGCAGGCCGAGGCGCAACAGAAGCGGGCGCTGCTGTACATCGCGCTCAGCATTGTGATTGGTTTGATGGTGATTCTTTTCCTATACATCACCAAGCGTCAAAAGCACAAGAACCTGACGACCGCGTACGAGGAGCTGCACAGGGCCAAACAGTCGCTGGAGGAGGCTGAGGGACGGCTGGCGAAAATGCTCAAGCAGCAAGTATCCCCAGAAATCGCATCTGCGCTGATCGAAGAGGAGACAGAGAGAAAGCAACAATGGGTGACGGTCATGTTCCTCGATATCCGGGATTTTACCCCTATGGCATCCAAGATGGAGCCCGCCGAGTTGATTGATTATCAGAACCGGGTCTTTGGGTTTATGATAGAGATCATCGATGCCCACCATGGGAATATCAACCAGTTCATGGGAGATGGCTTTATGGCGACCTTTGGTGCCCCCAAGTCGCATGGGAACGATGCGCAGCATGCCGTGGATGCCGCGCGCAACATCCTTGAAGAGTTGCACATCCGCTGCGAGAGGGGCGACATCCCTCGGACCATCGTGGGCATCGGATTGCACAGCGGATACGTAGTGACTGGAAATGTGGGCACAGAACACCGGAAGCAGTTTTCCGTAACCGGGGAGACCGTGATTATTGCAGCGCGTGTGGAGCAGCTCAACAAGCCTTACGATACGCGTCTGATCATGACCAGCGAGGTGGCTGCCGCGCTGGCGTCATACGACGAAGAGGAGTACGAACCCCTCAGTGTAACCGTAAAGGGCAGGGAGGAACCCATCAGCATCTTGCTGTTGAAGTCCACGACAAAGGTGATCAATGCTTGATGCCTTGCGACTGACGGAGGGTGCACTCTGTAGTTATGGGTGATGATCTGTTGAGGCCTTTCATGTCCGGTCACCTTTTCCGCCAAGCATCTGAGCTTAGAAATGGCATTTAACCCGGATTAACCCGGATTCGTTGTTAGCGTCTTGTTATGAAGGCCTCGCCGGCCGCACATAAGGTGCAAGAAAATCAGCGGTTCCCCGCCGGGGCGGTCCGCCGCTACGGTATTTAGGTGAGGAGACATAATTAAGCATTATGGTGACGAGCCAACGAAGTGTTAATTGCCGCTTCCGCGGACGGCTGATTTTGAAGCAGGTTATGTCTGGAATAGAGAGGCTAATGACGATTTCGGGTTTAATGGATCAGACTCACCACCTCGCTCCGTACAGTCCACCATCGCACTCCTCGTAAGTCATGTCCTTGGCCATGGCGTTGTGATCGAGGCTCAGGTCGGACGCCTTCTCGCGGTGCCAGCCGTCCTGCGCCGAAGCGCCGGTCAGTTTGATGAAGCGGT
>JBCCXG010000365.1:0-6570 GCA_039191945.1 Bacteroidota bacterium | reverse complement strand
CGGTGATCGCAAAGGATCAACCGAAGACCACATGCCTCTTCGCGCGTCAAACGGTCGATAAAAGGTGTGATACGTATTCCCTTTTCCCTGGATGTCGTCATCACGCTCCATCCCCTGAAACCCAAAAGGATAGTTATTGCCCTGTCCTGGCAAGGAAGTGGTCCAGCCCATCAATAGCATGGCAAGCAAGCATTTCATTTTCTTTGACTTTTGATTGAGGAATTATCTTCTTCGGGTGTCTCGAAGCCGCCTGGCGTGATCCGATTGCTGCCTGCGTTCTCGTGCCCTACGTGTGGTGCGAGACTCGGTGCGCGTTCGGACGATTGGCGGCGGTACGGTGATATCGGAGCCCCTCATAGGCTGGACAAACCTAAAAGGTTGATCTCCGGTGATACGATCTCGACCTCCAGATGACCTTCTCGCCTGGCTAGTCGTGCGGGGATGGAAACCTCTGACCCCGCCCGCCAGATCCCAGGCGTGGTTGTCCAATCTGGCATAGTCCAGTGCCTCAGCTCTTGTGGATCCGCGATTGAGTGCAAAAACAAAGATCAGTCCGGCAAATGGGCTGGAGGTCACCACGTCCAATTCGTTACGGAATTGGACATGCGGAGGCACGGTGGTCGCATTGGGATTAGCTGGGCCAATGGTCGGACCCGCTTCCGCACGAAGCTCATCCCAGGTCATGGGTCGAAACTCCACATCGCGCATAGGCCCGATCCTACGCTCCAACTCCTGATTGCTCAGTGCAATGTAGAGTCGCTCCAAATCCCGTTCCGTGACCCTTTGTTCCGCGGGCAGCATCGATCTGCGCGTCACCATAGGTGTACGAGCCATGGTACCTCTATTGCCTGGCCCTCCGCTTGACCTCCGAAGCGGCACCAACTCATCCTGCTGAGCGACCAGCCTTTCCGCGCGGCGATATACATCACTTTCACGCACTTCTTGATCTACCTCCCATAAGGTGTTCCTATAATCAACCTGGCTGATGACAGTGTCGCCTTTCGGGTCGGTGTATTGGATCGGATTGTTCCCCATACCTTGATAGGGGCTGTCATGCGCCATGGCAGGATCCACCGAAGCCCATCTCCCGACGCGTCCGTCGTAGAGTCGATACTCCGTCGTTTGACTGTTGCCTTCGCCTTTGATGTCATGGTCATTTTCCATCCCCTGAAAGCCCATCGGCGGTGCGCTGAACGCCAGCGTATCGGGGTGTTTCTCTGGCATCAGCATACCAAATGGGTAGTAGTCCTGGGCAGAAGTCACATCCGGCTTAAAGGATATGGAGTCATTGGGTAACTTCCGATCGCTCACTGTGGTCATCACACTGCCCACATGATTGACTAGTTCGTAGTGTTTTTGACCTCTTTGCGCGGAGAGCGAATCGATCGCATTCAAAGTGGTATCCGGCTGATAGATACCGATGCGATCATCGCCGTAGATCGGTACGTATTGCCAGACGACCGTATCATCCTCGATCGCGTAGGTCGACAAGATATTACCGGAATTGTCCCGTACGTAGAAGATGGTGGACTGTGTGGTCTCCTTCCAAACGCGATGCCCGCTTGCATTGTACTCGAAGGACATCATCTCTCCCCGATCCATATCGGGGCAACAATCGTCGGTTTTCAGGATACGCTTAACCTTGTCCGTCAGGGTCCAATCGATGGTACCGATGTCCTCCGCATCATCCGCGATGAGGCGGCCTTTCTCATCGTATTGATAGTTGGAACTGCTGGATTGGTTCTCGAGGTCCAGTTGATAAGGCGTTGATACGCGATCGGTGATTTGGCGCAATTGGTTCTTTCGCGAGACATACCGATAGCTAAGGCGATCCATGTAGTTACCGTCCTGATCCCGTCGGTTGAGCCGGCTGATGTTGCCATTGGCATCGTAGTTGATGTCAGTTTGGTATTCATTCACCCATCTACCCGAAAGCCATGTGTTGCGGTCGAAGAGGTCCGTGGTGAGATCCTTGAAGATCCTCATTTGCCGCAGGCGACCCAACTGATCGTAGCGATACGTCTTGGCCTGCAGGGGATCCTCGAATGCGCCCAACGCATTGACCTCATGTTTGATCAACCCATTGTAAAAGCCATTCCCGACCAAGGCAGATCCAGCGACTTCGGCCAGGGGATGGCTGCTCGAAGTAAGTGAAGCCTCGTCGATGCTTTGGTAGTCCCCTCCAAAGTACTCCAACGATACACCGAGGACGTCCTTCGCTACCAATTCATTTCCGCCTGTAGCAGCGTCTCTCCCGATGTCGCGGGTAGCTGCCAGTGTTTCAGAATTCATGGCCTTGAGCCAGCCCTGGATGGTGTAGGCAAAATCGATCCCTTGCACCTTCTCGGAGCCCAATGCTATGCGGGCCTCAGGACCATGCGCATAGTATTCATAGTGAGCATCCAGATCCATCGTCGCCAGGTCTTCAAACTCCCAACGACTTGTCCGCACATCCACCAGTCGGTTATCCGCATCGTAGCGGTACCAATGGATGAATTGGTCCGGATCGCCCGGTTGGTAAGTGATTCGATTGACGTTGCCACTGATCAGATCGTAATCGTACTTAACACTTTTGAGGTGCTGACCCTGAGCTTCGAGTGCTGGATACTCCCGCGCGAGTTTGGCAAACTCCTGTACAAGCTCTTTGATGTTGCCCACGGCATCGTAGCTGTAGTGCGTTGCATGATCGTATGGCGCCCCGCCCTCCTCTTGAAAGGTGATCGTCGCAATCCGGTTACGCAATTCATTTTGCCCAGTTGTGAAGTATCCGGAAACGCGGGCCTGTGTGGGGAAATCATAGTACGTTTTCACGATTTCCGTTTTCGGACCGCTCATCCATCGGTCCGTGAACTCATCACGGTAGCGCAGTTGGGTAGGTATTGGTGTAGTAAGCGCCGTTGTCTTCCCACTCTCCACCATGCGCCCCAGGGCGTCGTAAAGCAGGTAAGTCACCGAGCCCTCCTCCGCTTGGACAGCGTCTTGTGAGAGGATGATCCTGCCTAGTTCGTCGTAGCAGTAGCGCGTAATCCCTCCGTCCGGCGTTTCTTTAGCGATGAGCTCGTTGAGCGTGTTGTGCTGATAGGTAGTAATGTACCTGTGCCCGGGCAAACGCTTGGTAGATCGACTGCCGGCCCGATACTCCCTGACCTGTTGGATCTGACCTTCATTCAGCAGCCGAACCCCTTTGGGTGGCACCGTCTTGACCAAATTACCCGCTTGATCATGATAAAAGAGCGTGTAGTGGTAGGTATCCTCGTCGTAGCTCATGTCAAAAGTCTCCGCTGCGCTCAGACATCGATCGATGTACGCCGTTCGGACAGAGTCTGCCAGCCACTCCAACCTCCATTGAAACACTCGCTCCGCGTTGGAGCCCGCTAAGTCAAAGGCATCCAGCAGGCAAGTAGGCTCCCAAGGTACCTTCGGAGTGATAGGTAAGCAGCAACTCTCCTCCGGCGGCGCCGTGCAACAATTACTGATGGCATAACACTGGCTGGTTCCTTCGATCTCCATGATCGACCCATCGGCGCGCTCTGCTATCAAGACAAAGCCATGTTGCTCACATGAGAAGTCGTCATTGCTTCCGCCAGGGAGAATATCAATCAGGCTGACAATTTCCGAGATGCGGGCACCCGGCGTTTTCACACTGAAAGTAAATCGACACCTCTCCGTGTAAAACGGCACCAAACGACCATCTCGAATCAAGATGGCTAGTTCGCCTTCAAAACTTCGATCTGGCACCAACCACCCCCGGAATTGCCAATCCCATTCCGAAGCGCCAGCATGTCGCGCCCTGAGTGAGGGACCAAAATGGGGAGATTCGAACCCTGCGGTATGTACACGAACATTGGCTGCAGTGTGGAAATTTTGTGCGAATAGGTAATCGAAAAATACACCAAGTTCCTCAGCCTCAGGTGTCGTGCGACAGACGGGTTCCGCATCACTGCACTGCGCAAAATTCATCATAAGGCATGGCGATTCGACGTAGACTTCCACCATTTCATGATCCTGATTGTAGCCCTTAATTCGAAAGCCATCAGTCTCCATCTCCATGCAGGAGAAAAAGGCAATATCAGTCCAACTGATTTCATCGCCGTCTTTGTACATCGTGACCTTGCAGTTTTCAACACCATCCACCGTAATGGAAACCTCCAGATGGTAATCATCATAGTACGTTGGCATCCAGCGGTACTCCGAGAGCCCCGATCCTCCAAAGGCATCTGCAAGCGCCGCGGACAAACTCAACGGGGGCGCACCAGGAAGCTGTATTTCGTTGGTCAGCAGTGATTCCTGGGCCATGGCGTTTAGCAATGCCTCAAAATCATCTGCTGCCGGGCAATGTCCGCAGCTGTTGCGAGTTTGTCGTTGCTGAAAGTCGAGCCAAACCCACCAGTCGTTGGTAAAGTCATAGCCCGTGTCGTCGGGCAAAAAGTTTCGGATATCGTTAATCGAAGGAAATCGCTTCGTCTTCTCGCGGTAGTTAAGGTGACTCCAGGAGATTCTTCGACCGATAATACGATTAGAGAAGTAGCGATTGGTGCTCATGTACCGCTCTATTTCCCGATCCATGACTTCGCGCTTTCTGGATGTGTACATGGCACGGTACATACCCCATTCCTTGTCTTGAGTCGAAGGGAAATCATAAACGGCTTTTCCACGCAAGCAGCCTTCCATGTCCCGGACGGTCATCCGCGGATGGTTGCAATGATGTGCGATGGTCACGGTCTCACCAATGGTCAGCGGCCGGCTCAAATCAGGATGCACCATGAAATTCGTGAGTGAATCCAGCATCTCAGGAATCGCAGACGGGAAGTTGTTGAAGAAGGGATCTCCGACAAAATCATCTGTAGGGTCGCTGTTGGTCAAACTCGGATAGTCGGCTACGGCATCCGAGTAGGTCTCCGTCAGGAGCATATCGTCATCGTAGCGGTAGCTGGCCTCCTGTTCAATGCACCATTGATAATAGAAGTACTCAGGATGAAAGACGACCAGTGATTCTGCCCAGGACGGCTCCCAATAGCGAATGAAGTCCTCTACGTCAGCGAGGTGTTGCGGCCAAACGTACCTACTTTCACCACGTGAAAAGATATTGCCGGGAATCGCGATGGATTCGTTTTCCTCGGTGATCTCAATCTCGGCAAGCGATCCGTTGGCCGAGCGGTAGTCGGTGTGGGGAGTCCGCCAAGAGATATCTTCGATAGGCAGTCGGTTGCTACCATTCAGTATGGACAATGGAAATCTGGAGGGATTTACTTCACCCAAGGGACTATCGGAGGTAATTCGTGTGGAATCTACATAGTAGGCGTACTGACCCCCTGGTGACATATCTGCCAGCAGTCGCTGGTAGGCCACTTTGCACGGACTCCGGTCATCTGGACATACGGCCACACACCCCCCCGCCTTGGGAACCCGGACCTCCGCGGGAATGGTGACATTCGAGGTTGCGAACAGGCCGCCCAATACGCTGCGGGTCAAGCGATAGTCCTTAGCTCCCTCTAGCGCATATTCGCAAGGTTCGCAGACAGCCTCACATAGCGAAGGATCGATTCTGCCCTCTCTGTCGTCTATCAAACGCCTTCTGATCTCAAGAACACATTCATCCGCCAGGTAGTCCTCGACGTAGGTCTCCACAGCCTCCTCATTGACCGTCAGCCGCTTGGTCACGAAGTAGTTTCCCTGACTCAGTATCAGGGTCGAGTCCACCTGATAGACGGCCGATTCACATGAGCGCAGGCTTTCAAGATCTCCGATTTGTTGGGTGTGATCCCACAATACCTCACCGCAGTCATCTCTCACTAAAATCGATAAGTCGTACATGCAATCGTAGCACAACCCTTCTGACAGTGGGCAGGGCTCATCCTCAAAGCGCTCAGGCTGCAGGTCGTATTCAAAAACTACTTCTGAGGATTGGCTCAAGTAAATACTTCGGGAGGAAATCAAGCTACTGGTAGTGGGATCGCGCCGATTCTCCTCCTCGAGCAGGTGAATCACAATCGGCTGCGTGACGTGCGCTTCGATCGGATCCAAATTCGCAGGCTTCTGACCGGCCAGGGCCGTCGCGATGACCTGACCCTTCAAGTCCTTGTAGCTGATTGTGGCCTGACGATTGCCATCGACCATCACTTCCTTTTTGTAATGTGCTGCATAACCCACATCGTTTCCAAAAATCCTATCGAGTTCGTCCTGGCTCGGTACGCTGTAGAAAAAGAGCTGCTCATGGCCAGAGCCCAATTGAAACTGCGGACCTAGACCTCCTCGTCGTCTGATCCGACCCGTGGGATCCGGCGTGTATTCTGTCTGGACAAATGGGAATCCCTCCGCGTCGGCGACAAATTGTTGGTGACCTTCCTTGTCGGGATTCGAGGCGCTGAAGTAATTGCCTGCGCCGCTTAACTGACCGAGTGAATCCACAGACAAGTCGCACGTGCCCGGATCATCTAAATCAAAATTTCGTCGATCATAGGGAGCGCCCGTCGGATTCAAGTTGTAGCCGGGCTGATACGCAATGGATGGTGCGGCATTCCCAGCCAGGGTATCCCACTCCGGACTAGGCAAGATACTTACCGCCGGTCG
>JBCCXG010000364.1:0-6581 GCA_039191945.1 Bacteroidota bacterium | reverse complement strand
GTCACGGATGAAGGTCCCGGCTTCAAGGAAGAAGAAAAGCATTTGATCTTCAAAAAGTTCGCGAAGCTTAGTGCGAAGCCCACCGGGGGTGAAATTGCCGCGGGTCTGGGGCTCTACCAGGCGCACAAATGCGTCAGGGCGTTAGGGGGTGAGATTACGGTTGAGGATAATCCGCCACAGGGTGCCAAAGTGACCATTATCGTTCCAAATGCCTAATTGTCCGTCCATCCTAGTTTTTTGACGGTTCAGCCCCGAGATGGCCCCATCCCAGAATATTATTATGAATACTTAGACTTTTCCTCCTGAGATTCGTAACATAATTCGGCTAGGTACTGTCCTTAGGTGGACTTCTGCACCTGGTATTTTTTGATCTGGGGTCTTATACTACTCGAAATGAAAATTCGTCAATACGGTGTTCTGGCCGTCTCCTTCCTAATCATTTTTGGATCTGTAGCTATTGCCGCTTATCTGAGTACGCTCAAAGAGCCTCCAAAAGAAAAGGAGCAAGCGATGATACGACGGTATGTGCGGACCACGCCTGTCCAATATCAGGACATTGAAACAAGCGTGGTGGCCTATGGTAGGGTACAAACGGCCCAGTCGTTGGATCTATTGTCCGAGGTCGGAGGCAGAATGTACGAGGGAGCGATCAGACTCAAGGCCGGACAAGCCTTCAAAAAGGGAACACTCCTCTTCTACATTGATGATACAGAGGCAGAACTGTCTTTGAAATCTCAAAAAAGCACTTTCATGAGGGATGTCGCAGGGATTTTGCCTGATATGCAATTGGACTATCCAGACAGCTATCCTATCTGGAAAGATTATTTCAACGGTGTGAAGCTGGATGAGGACCTACCCGCATTGCCGAAGATCGCCTCCGAAAAGGAAAAAACGTATCTGGCCACTAAGGGGATTTATTCCACGTTTTTCAACATCAAAAGTGCCGAAACCCGACTGAAAAAGCACCGGTACTATGCTCCATTCAGTGGTAGTATCTCTGAGGTGACCCTGGAATCTGGTGCTTTTGTGAGTCCAGGTGCGAAAATTGGCAAGATCATACGCGCAGGGCTACACGAGCTGCAGGTAAGTGTGGAAACGAAAGACATCCCTTGGATACAGGTCGGATCTGAGGCGTCAATTTACAGTGATGAAACGAAGCAAACATGGGCGGGTCGTGTCTTAAGGATTAGTGATTTTGTAAATCAAAGCACCCAGTCGGTAGACGTTTTTATCGCCATTCAGCCGACAGGTCAGCGCATTTACGACGGGCAATTTATGCAGGCCTCCGTACCGGCCCGGGTGGTCAAGGATGGCATGATTATCCCTCGTAGTGCGATCTACAATGGAAGTGAGGTGTTCATCTTGGAAGATACCTTACTAAAGACTAAATCGATCGATATCGTGCGGTTACAGCGGGAGACAGCCATTTTCAAGGGTCTCGAACCCGGTTCAGACCTGGTGGTCGAGCCTTTGATCAATGCTCACAACAATATGACGGCCTTCAAATTGCAGGAGAAGGACATCGACCTCGAACGGAAGCAGCAATCTGAGCAGAATATAGTCTCCAATACGAGTACACGCGCCTCAAGCAACTGATAAGGATCATGAAGAATCTTATTGAACACTTCGTTAAGTACCCCATCCTGGCCAACATTGTGATAGCCATTACCTTATTGGCTGGGGTTGTGGCTTTGGTGAATACGAAGAAATCATTCTTCCCTACTCGTAAGGATACGCGGATTCAGGTGGCAGTCACCTATCTGGGAGCCTCTCCGGAGGAAATGGAAGAGGGTGTCACCTTGAAGGTGGAGGAATCGCTCAAATCCATTGCAGGAATCGACGAGGTCACCTCTACTTCTTCAGAGAACACTGCCTTGGTCTCGGTAGAGATCTTGGAGAACTATGACATTGATGAGGCCTACACCGATATCAAAAACGCTGTAGACGCGATCAGTTCTTTTCCTGATAATGCCGAGAAGCCCATCATTTACAAAGTCAGGCAACAAACAACGGCGCAATGGCTTGCGATCACGGGGGACGTAGACCTCAAAGCGTTGAAATATTATGCGGAAAAGGTGGAGGACGACCTTTTGGCGACCGGTAAGGTGAGCCAGGTGGAAGTGAGTGGCTTACCGCCTTTGGAGATCTCCATTGAAGTCTCAGAGGAAACGTTGCTCCGTTACAATCTAAGCTTCGATGACATTGTGAATGCAGTGCGGTTCAATAACCGCGACATATCTGCCGGTTCAGTAAAATCCAGCCGTGAAGAGATACTTATTCGGTCCAAAGCGAAAGAAGCTGACGCCGATGCGATCGGTGGCATCGTGGTTCGAAGCAACTACGATGGGAAGAACCTTCTCTTGCGAGATGTTGCGGTGGTCAAGGAGCAATTTGCGGATGAGCCCTACCGCGGATACCTCAATGGTAAGCGGGCAGTTTTCATCGAGGTGAAGAAGCTCGAAACTGAGGACTTGCAAGTCATTTCCGATGCTGTGGCAGAGTATGTCCCTGCCTTTAACAAAGCCAACCCGGCGGTCAAACTGGAGATATCCTGGGATTTCATGAACATGCTCAACCAGCGACTGGAGCTCTTGACGTCAAATGGTATCATCGGGTTGGCCTTGGTGCTTATTTCACTGGGCCTATTTCTTAATATCAGACTTTCTTTTTGGGTAGCCTGGGGAATCCCATCCTCTTTCTTGGGGATGTTCATTATTGGGGCCTTTATCGGTCTTACCATCAACATGATATCCCTCTTTGGGATGATCCTGGTGATTGGCATATTGGTGGACGATGGTATTGTAATAGCGGAGAATATTTACACCCATTTCGAAAAGACCAAGAACCCTATCAAGGCGGCCGTCAATGGCACCCTAGAGGTCATGCCTGCGGTCATAACTTCGGTAACGACGACGATCATTGCCTTCATGCCGCTTCTGCTCCTGACGGGCGGTTTTGAGTTTCTGAAAGACATGGCCATTGTCGTGATTTTTAGCTTGGGCTTTTCTTTGCTCGAGGCCTTCTTTGTCCTACCAGCACACTTAGCTAGTAAGCATGTACTCAAGGTCAAAGCGGCAGATACTCGCGGCTTCAAAGTCCGTGCGAAAATCAACCAGTTCATTGATTGGATGAGGTATAAACTTTATGGTCGAGCCCTTGCATGGACCATGAAATACCGCGCTATTTCTGTGGCACTGGTTACCGCCTTTGTGATCATCATCGGGGGATTGATGGGCGGCGGTTTGATCAAATCCACTTTTTTCCCCTTGATCCCTTTCAACAGCTTCAACGTAGACATTGCCTTCAAACCAGGAGAGAGAGAAGAAAAAGTGGAATCTTATCTTCAGGTTTTCAATGATGCCATCTGGCGGCTAAACGGGAAGATGAAGGAAGAATTTGAGACTGAGGAGGACATCATCACAGATGCTTTTTCCAATGTGGGATTTGGTGCGGGCGAATCCGGCTCACACGTGGGCTCCGTCACCGTGTTCTATTCGGAACTGGATCAGTACGACATGAATCAGTTTGACCTGATACGTCGTGTTCGTGAAGAAATTGGTCCCATCTATGATGCGGAAAAATACAGCGTAGGTAGCGAGGATCGTTTTGGCAAGCCGGTTTCGATACGCGTGATGGGGACGGACTACCTCGAGATGCGTCGGGCTGCGGATGCGCTTAAAGATGCGCTGGGTAGGGTCGCTGAACTCAAGGAGGTGGAAGACAATATCGCCGAGGGAAAACGCGAGATGTTGTTTGACCTTAGGCCAGAAGCCTACTTTCTCGGGCTGGATCACAATGCGATTACCCGACAGATCAGGCAAGGCTTCTTTGGTGAAGAGGCGCAGCGTCTGATGAAAGGAAATGACGAACTTAAGATTTGGATAAGGTACCCCAAACAGGGGAGGGAGAGTATTGGGCAGTTAGAGGATATCAAGATCAAAAGTGTTTCGGGTGAGGAGTATCCCGTAGCTCAACTTGCTGATTATGAGATCGAAAGAAGCCTTGCAGGGATCAAGCACTATGATGCAAATCGCACCATCACTGTGGAGGCGGATATGGTGGATCCCTTCGGTGAAGTTCCACCCATACTCGATTATGTTCGGGCCAATATCATGCCTGATCTTCAAGCTGAGTTTCCACTGATTACTTTCGACTTTGGGGGGCAAGCGGAGGAGAGTGCAAAAGCTGAGGCAGAAATTGGACTTTATTTTGGTGCAGCCTTTATTGTCATACTTTTCATTTTGATGATCACTTTCCGTTCGTTCTATCAGGCGCTTCTGATTTTGATGATGGTGCCTCTTGGATGGATTTGTGCGGCATTGGGTCATGGCATTGAATCATGGATCAATCCTAGCGGCAGTTTTCCGGTTTCTATTTTGTCTGCCTGGGGCATGTTTGCGCTGTCCGGCGTGATCATCAATGATGCGGTAGTCTTTCTGGCTAAGTTTAATTCGCTGGTGAAAGATGAAGGGATGACTGTCTATCAGGCGGCCTATAATGCAGGTTTGGCGAGATTTAGGGCCATCATGCTTACATCACTGACTACGGTGGCCGGCTTGTATCCACTGATCAAGGAAAGCAGCTTTCAAGCGCAGTTTCTGATCCCGATGGCCATTTCCGTAGCATATGGTGTGCTCTTTGGTACTTTTTTGATTCTCTTGTTCTTTCCAGTTTTCATTTTGATCATGAATGACATTCGACGTATGTGGAGGCGCATTTGGAGTGGTGAGCGTTCCGTGAGAGAACGGGTAGAGCGTGTTGTACTTGACCAGGAACGATTAGATGAATTTGGAGACGCTGCTTAAGTCACTATTCTTATGAACTATTCAGACCACTTCAAAGACAAGGAAGATCGAGAACTTGTCGATCTGTTAGAAAATCGTAAGGTGCTCAATTTTGAGGCGCAGAAGTGCTTGGTATCAGAGCTTGAGCGACGCCAGTTGCAGGTGGATGAAGCTGCCGTGAGTGAGTTGCGTTCGTTGATTGCACATGAGGAGCAGAATATTAAAGATTTCCAATACTTACCGTTCTTGGGATTCACCCTAAGGCGAGATCCTGAGTTGCGAATTCGGCGGTTGGGTTCGGCCCGAACTGTAGACATCCTAAGCGTCTTGGTGGCGGTGCTGATGATGCTGGTGACCATCCCCTTGACCTGGATCATACAGAGTTTTATCAATGAAGGGTTGCAGGGCGTCTCGCAGGTCATGGGCTTTATTACTTGCGTGGGTGTTCTTGTATTTGGGTTGCTTCTTTTCCTGAGGAGTATTGAGAGAATTTTTAATTACTGGCGCTTTTCTATCGTAAAAGAGGGAGATCAAGTCCAAATCATCAAAGGGGGTGAGTCCTACACGATCCAAGGTGATAGGAGCTCTTCTCTGAGGATATTGAGTTCCGACGGTATTTCGCGATTAGTATTGGCACAGGAATCCTCCAATGAGCCAGTGACAGTCATGAGCACCGATGGCGGCTTGAGGCTGCATCTTACTTTGAAACATCTTAGAGACTACTTGGTTGAATAGTCTGATTACAGCAACTATGAATTTTAAGGCTACAATTTTTACTTTGGTAATCACCGCATTGCTGTTGCCAGCAGCGGCCCAGGACGATCTATCGCTCAATGACGCGATAAGGGTTGGCTTGGAAAGAAACTTCGACATTCGAATAGAGAAGCAGAATGTGGAGATCGCAGAGCTCAACAACAATTGGAGCTTGGCATTTCCAAGACTGACCGCAGACATAAGGGGTAGCCGTACGGTATTTGATAACCAAGAAAACCTCAATCCCTTTGCCCTTCTTGGAGAAATAACTACCAACCAGATCCAGCCTGCAGTGAATGTGGATTGGAACCTGTTGAGTATTGCCAATATCAGCGTCGGTAAGCGTCAGTTGGAGCAGATCCAGGCCGAGTCGGAAGGCAATGCGGATATCGTGGTGGCGAATGCATTGCAGGCCATTATTTTGGGCTATTACACCACGGTACTGCAGGAGAGACGTCTGGATGAGTTTCAGCGGCAGCTTAATTTGAGCCGTGATAAGTACGAGTTGCAAAAGATCAAACAAGAGATTGGTAGTGCAGTGACGACGGACGTCTTACTGGAGGAGGGGAACTACCTTACGGACAGTGGTAACTACGTCAACCAGCTTTTGGTGTATCAAAATGCGGTGTCGAATCTCAACTTCCTTTTGGCAGAGCCGGATCCCACCCGACAATACAACTTCACCGATGATTTAGAATTTGACTACGTCGAATTGACTTACGATCAACTAGCTCGTCAGCTGGAGGAGCAAAACGTAGACTTAAAACGTCAGTACCTGACTCAGTCCGTGTTGGGCTATACAACGCAACTCCGGAAACTGGATCGTCTCCCCACGCTTAATCTTGGTGCCAGCTACTTGTACACCCGCAACAATCAGACGATTGACGGCGAGCGGTTGACTGCAGAGGGTACTGAACCATTCGTTGCCTCAGGCAATAACGTAAATGCAAACTTTGGACTGAACTTTGCCGTCTCCTTCAACCTCTTTGACGGTGGACGCGTGAACCGGGCTATCAAAGAAGCGATTATCCGGGAAGATATTGG
>JBCCXG010000363.1:0-6592 GCA_039191945.1 Bacteroidota bacterium | reverse complement strand
TATCCAATTTTCCGACGGTTGGACTCGGTCACGGACCGGACCCCTCGTACCAGCTCGTACTCCAACCCTTCGATCGACTCATTGAGCATCTCCTCAGGGCTACTGGATCGGTTACCTTTTAGTAATGGGATGGCCAATTCACGGCCCTGATATGTCATGAGAACGCCTGGAAAAATCACCTTTTCTGTACGCTGCCCATCTTTAGTATAAGTCAAATTAGTTTGCGGAAGTCCCTTCTCGATCAGGCTTTGATAATACTCATTGCGCGAACGCGCTGTTTTTGCCTTCGACGGATCAATGAACCGGTATTGGATCTTGGTACCCCCATAGACAGTAAACTGATCCAGCATATCTTCTAAGGACTTTCGAAAACGGACAAAGTTTGAGGGCAGTTCGCCATCCAGATAGCTCTCAATCGTCACAATGTCATTGAGCTCGCCAAGCAATCGTCGGCTCGGCTCAGAGATCGTATATCGCTTCTCCTCGGTCATGTCCAGACGAAAGCGGAACCGATCCGTTAACTGGACAACCAAAAATATGCCCAGCACACCGATACCCAGCCACAACCACCGATTCAGACGTGCGTCATCCCAATTCATCCCTCAAGCTTTTTTGGTGGACAAAGTGAACCGAACCATCAATAGCATGAACGTGATCATGCCTAAGAAGTACACGACATCTCGAAGATCCAAAAGACCTCGACTGAGCGCGTTGTAGTGGTAGAGCATGCCCCACTGCTCCAACTGATAACTCCAGCTCCCCCAGGCGTCGATACCCGCGATGGTCTCGATGCCTTCATAGAGGAAAAAACAAAGGAAAGCCGCCAGAACAAAGGAAATGATTTGGTTTTCCGTCAAAGCGGAGGCTAACATACCAATCGCCGTAAATAATCCCCCTAAGAGAAGTAGCCCAACGTACGAACCAATGATGCCTGGCGTATCCAAATTACCCGTGGGGCTGCCCAGGGAATGAATAGAATAGTAGTAAACGATGGTCGGAAGCAATGCAAAGGCCACCAAGGCAAAACTTGAAAAATACTTCCCAAGGATAATCTCCCAGTCTCGAAACGGTAAGCTATAGAGTAGCTCCAGCGTGCCGGTACGTTTCTCCTCGGCAAAAGACTTCATCGTGATCGCTGGTATCAGAAAAAGGAATAGGTAAGGCCCCAAAGTGAACAGCGACTCCATGGAAGCGTATCCGTAGTCCAGCACACTCGAGTCAGGAAAAACCCACATCACCAATCCTGTACCTACGAGAAAAACAGCCATGACAATATAGGCGATGAAAGAGTTGAGAAAATCGTTGATCTCCTTTTTGAAGATGATGATCATTCCGCCTGCGTTAGCTGATGGAAAATCTCTTCAAGTGAACCTCCTGATGCTTTCACGCTACTCAAGGGTAATTCCCTCTTAGCAATATGCTTGAGCAGCTTGCTCTTCATAGCTGCATCTTGGGAGACCACTTCATAGATCAGAGGACTTATTGTCTTGACCTCCTCGACCCCAGGAAGTCCCTGCAACTCCTTTGGATCGATCGCTTCCTCGAAGCTCACCACAAGCACTTCCTTCTTGGAGGACCGTGCCTTCAGATTCACCACGTCATCGTCCGCTACAATTTTTCCCCGATTGATAATGACCACACGATCACAGATAGCCTCTACTTCCTGCATGATATGTGTAGACAGTACCACGGTCTTGTCTGTGCTTACTTTTCGAATCAATTGCCTGATTTCCACCAGCTGGTTGGGATCCAGACCGGTAGTGGGTTCATCTAAGACCAGAACCGGGGGATCGGATAAGAGCGCCTGACCCAAACCGACTCTCTGCCTGTAGCCCTTGGACAATGCACGTAACCGTTTGTGCTGCTCGACTTGCAACCCAACCTGTTGTATGACCTCAGTGATCCGATGCTTGAGGACACTACCTCGCAACCCATAAGCACTCCCAACAAACGATAGGTATTCCTTCACATACATTTCCAAATAGAGTGGATTATGTTCCGGCAAGTAACCGATGTTCTTTTTGGCAAAGAACGGATCTGAACTCACACGCTTACCCAACACCACGACATCTCCTGCAGTCGCATGGATGAACCCATTAGCGATCTTCATCGTGGTACTTTTACCCGCTCCATTGGGGCCTAAAAACCCGGTAATACGACCAGGGGATGCCTCGAATGAGATATGGTCTACCGCCAGCTGTTGATCGTACTTCTTGACCAGGTTGTCAATGACTACTGACATGTATTGCTTTCAATTATCTGGTTGAACAGTCTCACTAACGCTGTACAAACTTAAAATTGTATGGAATCGGTCTTGCGGCAAGACCCTTTCGTCAGCTGCAATATTCATGAAATTATGTGACTTTGGCCAATTTCTCACTTGTGGTGATCTTCAAGGGACCGAAGTCGAGAAAGAAAAATCTCCCAGTTTTTGGAACCAGAGGTCCCAAAGATTGTTTTCTTCGCAATTGCTTTACTGCAATCCTTTATTAGTAACTGACAATCAGGATGATCACGATCATTTGCAGCACGAACCGAAACAACTCCGTCACGAGGAAAATTAGCCTTATTTACCAACAGATGCTTGCCGACCGGAGCATAGCAACCGATATCATCGACTTGGGCGACTTGCCTGAGGATTTCATCGCATCGGCGCTGTATGAAAACTCCGGTAAGAATGAAACATTCAATCCTGTTCGTAAGCGAATGAAAGAATCCGAAAAATACATATTCATCATTCCAGAATACAACGGATCATTTCCGGGAGTACTGAAGACTTTCATTGATGGCTTGGAGTTCCCGGGGACCTTCAAAGGTAAAAAAGCCGCTTTGGTGGGACTTTCATCCGGCGTGCAGGGAGGTGGGCTAGCATTGAGCCACCTGACGGATATCCTCAACTACTGCGGGACAAGCGTTTTGGCCTTGAAACCCAAGCTATCCAGGATAGGCTCCGCAATGGACGGAGACGAGATCACCAACCCTGTGTACAACGAATTGCTCAAAGAACAGGTCGAAGCGCTCTTGCAGTTCTGAGCCTTATCGGATCAGTACCTGTCGGATGCTTTTCCCAAACTGATTACTCGCGATGATCTGGTAAATACCCGGCTGCAGGTTCAACTCGAGGCGCAAGACAGATTGTAAAGGTCCATAAGACAGAGATCGCACAGATCGTCCGGAGACGTCGAGTACCTCAAGCTCAAATGGAGATCGGGAGAATTGGTCACCCAGATCAACAAATACGACCCCCTCGCTAGGGTTAGGGTACACCGTAATGCCTTGACCGTCCGAGTCAAAAAGTACGGCAATCGACGGATGATACTCGAAGGATCCATCAAAATCTACTTGCTTCAAGCGGTAGTAATTGATACCAGGTAGGGGGTTAACATCCTCGAAGGAGTAATACCTAGTTCCTTCACTCGTACCAAATCCTTCGACAATTCCAATCACATCCCATGCTTCGCCATTGGACGAACGCTCGATTTCAAATCGATCATTTTCCACTTCAGAAATGGTCCGCCAAGCGAGAGATATCCCGTCAGGCACTTTGGCTCCTGAAAACTCCGCGAGTACCACGGGGAGAACGGAGTCGCATGTCCCGCCACTTGTACCGTTGATTGAAGTGAGTATCAACTCATTGTCTACGATGACCGACGCGTTGAAGTCATAAGAATAGGTCTCAACCGTTCCATTTTTCTCTGGGAAGATGATATCGATCGTGTAGTCAGAAACCATATCTGGAAGCCCAAAAACGGTCGATGGAGGATTTTGAGCCCCGTGTCCTGCTGCGGTACTTCCACTTTGAGCTTGTGCCACAATATCTCCCATATCATCCCTGATGACAATACTGGCCCCAACCACGGGTCTGGTCGTGGCACTTCCATCCAGACACTCCTGTACAAAGACCTTTAGATAACTGCAGCCTCCACCATCGCAAAGGTCATTTTCCCAGAGCTGATTGGGATCGTTGTCGACGTTTACATAAATGTCATAGTCACCATCATTATCGTAGTCTACCAAGTTGACGGCTTCCGCATTGTCATTCACATTGATATCGGTCCTCGTGAAACTTAAGTTCGCTACGCTATTGGGGGAGGTCGTCGTATTGATGTAGAGGTAGCTATTTACGCCGTTATTTCCCAGAAAAAGATCCAGGTCTCCATCAAGGTCTACGTCTGCACAGGCACAGCCGTCAATATTCGAACCGCCAGGCACCGTGGGCTTAGCCGTGGCAGTGAAATTTCCGGATGTCGTTTGTAACCAGATTTGATTGGTGCCTGCATCGGTCCAAAAAATATCGAGGTCACCATCCAAGTCAAAATCGCAAAAAATGACTCCTCCTTTGTTTCCATTTTCCGCGATGGTTGATGTACCTGTCAAGTCGGTAATGGCCGTAAAAGCATCCGAACCAGTATTTCGAAAGAGCTTGTCCATCGAATTATTGGTTCTACCCGCAAAGTCGAGATATCCATCATTGTCAAAGTCACCTACAGCTAGGTAGTCAGAGGAGCCGCCGTGTGGACCATTGATCCCCAAGCCTGTTGCGCCGGTAGTGACCTGCGGAAAGAAGATATTGTTGAGCGCCTCGGGATCATTTTCCACCCGACCGTCATTGTCTCCGCCATCATTCCAGGTAATGTTGACCGTGGCCGTCGCATCTTGCTGGCCATTCCTGAGCATTTCAAAATTGTTCGTATTGTCCAATACTATATCGAGCCATCCGTCATTGTCATAGTCCAATACGCCCATACCTTCCATATTCGTTGGACCATCCAGCTCTCTCCAAGTGAGGTTGGGGGTCATGGCGGCGCCGACTCCGAACATATAGTTGGGGGTACTTGAGGTGCCGCGGTTGATGTATATCTCCAAGCGAGTACTCGTATTGCGAAGCAGGTCGACGTTACCGTCATTGTTGAGGTCCGCCCAGAGCAGGGAGCGCTCTGCGCTATTGTCCAGCATGCCATCTGCCAGAGTGGTCGTGACGTCTGTGAAGTTAGGAGGATCAGCACCATCATTCTGGTAGAGTCGAGTGACCGCGTCGGTGCTCACTGCTACGTCAATATCGCCATCATTGTCGAAATCCGCCCAAACTGCACCTCCATCTTTACTCCCACCCAATTCCAAACCGCGAGTGACCCTAGTGAAGGTCTGCGCCACGGCGACATGCAGGACAAAACCACCGACAAAAAGTAGGATCAATCTTAAATACATAGGCTACCTAGTCATAGATCAATGCACTGCAAACAGCGCCGATCGCATTACTACCGCTGAAATTACAAATAACATACAGTTATTCACTATATTTTAGATAAAGAGACTTAAAGTGTAGATGGTTTGTTGTACTGATACACTTTTGCCTTTCTTAGCCCAATGAAAACGGCTGATAGCATCAAAAATGTCCTCATCGTAGGAAGCGGTACACTAGGCTTACGAATCGCACTCCAATCCGCGATATCCGGCTTTGAAGTCCGCATGTACGACCGTACCATCACACAGCTGGAGAGCGCCCAAAGGTTGCAGCAAAAGCTTTTGGGGAAGCAGGTAGACCGAGGCCTCGTCCCTGCGGACGCCTATAACGCTATACTACTACGCATCACGACTACCGACGATCTTGCCCATGCAGCGGCTGAGGCTGACTTTGTCTCTGAATCGATCACAGAAGACCTGAACAACAAAATCAAATGCTGGGAAGAGCTGTCCGACCTGGTGCCCACGGAGGCCGTCCTGACCACCAACACCTCGTATCTCCTGCCTTCGCAAATGGCGGATCACGTAGTAGAACCAAGCCGCTTTTGCGCATTTCATTTCCATGACGTATTCTGGGCCAATGTAGTCGACATAATGCCACACCCGGGCACCGCTCCCTGGGTAACCGACATGCTGGTCGACCTCGGCAAAAAAATGGATCAGACGCCAGTTATCGTTCGGTCTGAGCACTCAGGGTATTTGTTCAACCACATGCTCATCTCCTTTCTCGGCGCCGCTGGTGACCTTTTAGCCAATGGAGTAGCAAGCATAGAAGACATCGATAGGTCCTGGATGGGCAACTTCAAAATGAGAAGTGGCCCATTTGGCATCTTGGATGAAGTAGGCCTGGATACCGCCTGGCACATCATCAAGGCGAGAAAGGACAGACCCAGCCAACAATTTGCAGCCTTGCTAAGAAGCTACTTGGATCAAGGTAAGCTGGGCGTCAAATCCGGTGCAGGTTTTTACAACTACCCCAATGCTGCTTTCAAAAGCAAAGACTTCGTTACCAGAGCGGCTAACGAA
Source organism: Bacteroidota bacterium (assembly GCA_039191945.1). Taxonomy (GTDB): domain Bacteria; phylum Bacteroidota; class Bacteroidia; order Cytophagales; family Cyclobacteriaceae; genus JAWPMT01. The sequence continues at coordinate 322 of JBCCXG010000363.1, read as the reverse complement.
TCTTAGTTATTTTTCAACTTTAATCAAACCGAGTTCCAATGATGAAAATGATATGTATCAGCATGATGGTGATGCTCACCCTTCTCGCATGCCAGACTACGACAAGCGAAAGCACACCACCAGCTAGTGCCGAAGTCCCATCGGCAACACCGGAGTCCAATGGCGACGTTGTGACGAATAGTAAATCAACTGGCTATGATCCAGAGATGGCTGCTGAAGTAGGTGCGGACGAATTTGGAATGAGGCAATACGTCTTTGCGTATCTGAAAAGGGGGCCGAACCGTGACCTGAGCCAAGAAGAAAGTCAAGCCCTCCAACGCGC
>JBCCXG010000362.1:0-6593 GCA_039191945.1 Bacteroidota bacterium | reverse complement strand
CGACTAGAGCGCCCCCTGATACGACCTAGATAGTCCTCGATCTCCTCATTTAGAATGGGTTCGTTGGGCAAAAAGGTGCCTAAGCCTGTGATATATACTTCTTTCATGGATTGCGAGATTGTTACTGAATTTGCCAAAAAAACTACCAACCCAATGCGTGACAAAGCCGAAACCTGAGCCAACTGCGCTGTGATGCTGATTGTGGCGTGAACCAAATATCCACCAGGAAGCACCGTCACCGCTGCCAAAACGATAGCCACAATGCCCCGCCAGGTTTAGTAGAATACTGATCAGCGGAAACAAGAAGATACTCATGGAAGCTAAGGGTATCCACCACATGATACTAAGCGGAACAGTACTGAGCAGAAGGCTCTCAATCCAGTGAAAGCTGTAAACCGAATATATCGTAGGAGTCACAGATCGATGATGGACAAAATGCACATGTTTCATGAAGAATGGCAAATGCATTAATCGATGGACCAAATAGAAATGTAACTCATTCCAGACTGCTAGGACGAGTAGGCCAAAGCATATATTGACCCAAGTATTGTCGGCTGTCAATACGAGACCCTCTCTGATCAGGAAAATGACTGGTATCGCGGAAAAACCAAAAACTACAATAGACAAAAGTGAACATCTGATCTCGTAGAGAACCTGACCTCGTACAGCAGGCCGATGCGTGATCCTCTGTAACCTACCTTGTACCTGCAACTTCCTACATACCACCAGAAACAAACTACCAAGACCAAAATATAGGCCGAGGAAACAGCAGAGCGTGACCGCTAATACCTCGAAGTAAGTCGCCGAGAACACAATGTAGTCCGCTAAGGAGATCATCATATCTATTGCACCTGCAGCATTGCTTTGAACTTCAAGAACGATATGACAAAACAAATAATATCCCGTTTCCTTAAAAATCACTTGCTATGATTGCAAGGTATCACTCAATTTTTGCAGAATTCGCCAACGCAAATGAGGCGTTGTGAGAGCTGAAAGGTAGTTGGCTCAATGGATCCATCACCTCGCAACGCAGCAACAGTTGTTTTACTAGATAACGGTTTCAATTGCGCCGCCTAGTGACCGTTTTTTAGTACCTTCTGGCCGCAAGTCAACTTTTTCGACCCAAAACCATGAGATACTTCTTGTCTGCTTCGCTGTGGCTTTCTGCTATTGCCCTCTTTGCGCAGTCCATCCCTCTGCCCGAACACCCTAATCCGATCAAGATGCGATCGGAATGGATCAACCTCAACGGCCAGTGGGACTTTCAATTCGACAGCGCCAACGAAGGGCTGAGCGCCGGTTGGTCAGGCAACCCCAATTTCAGCCAAAAGATCACCGTACCCTTTCCCTGGGGTTCGCAACTATCAGGTCTGGAAGATGAAGCAGATATCGGATGGTACAGTCGAGAGATCACCGTTCCAGCCTCGTGGGATGGTAAGAAGACTTTCCTCATCATCGGAGCATCCGATTGGGAAACGCACGTCTGGTTGGATGGGCAACTCCTCGGAAGCCATCAGGGGGGTTATGTTCCCTTTGAGTTCGATCTGACACCCTACGTGACCTACGATCAACCCATGCAATTGGTTATCCGCGCCGACGATACACGCCGGACACACACCCTCTACGGTAAACAAGGCTACGGGAACGCTCGGGGTATCTGGCAGACGGTCTACCTTGAGGGACGGGGACAGACCTATCTTGAAGATGTTCACATTGCCCCGGACATCGACAATGGTAGGCTCACGGTCACAGCTTACTTGCCAACGCCCGCCACTGAAGAAATCGAAGCTAGGGTCCTTGCAAAGTCTGAGGGTCAAAATCAAGTGGGTACCCTTCGGTTCAAAAAGGACCAATACGCCGCAACGACCACTATCGCCATTCCCAGCTTTAAGCTTTGGACCTTGGATGATCCTGTGCTTTACGACGCAACGATTACTATGGGCGACGATGAATTGCAAACCTATTTTGGGATGCGAAAGATCAGCACCATGAATCTACCGGGCACCGATATACCGTACATCGCCCTCAACAACGAGCCGATTTACCTGCAGCTAGCATTGGATCAGTCCTATCACCCAGAAGGTTTTTACACCTTCCCAGATGAGCAATTTATGATCGACGAAATCAAAAGAAGCAAGTCCATCGGATTGAATGGCATCAGAACCCACATAAAGGTGGAAATACCCCGAAAGCTCTACTGGGCAGATAAATTAGGCCTGTTGGTCATGGAGGACCTGCCCAATAGCTGGGGGGAACCAGGTGAAAGGATGCAACAAGAATCCAACTATACGCTGCGGGAGATGATCAAAAGAGACTTCAATCATCCTTCGATCTTCTCCTGGGTCATCTTCAATGAAACCTGGGGACTTTTCTCGGATACCGAAGACGGCAGAAAGTACTTGCCCAGCACCCAACGCTGGGTGGAATCCATGTATTACCTCGCTAAGTCTCTGGATTCCACACGACTCGTCGAGGACAATTCGATCTGCTGCGGACGTGGCCACACAGTGACCGATATCAACTCCTGGCATGTCTACCTACCCGGTTACGCATGGGACGAACACCTGGAAAACATCAGTAAAAACAGTTTTGAGGGCAGTACTTTCCACTACGAAAAAGGCTACACCCAAGGCCCTGAACCTAACATCAACTCCGAATGCGGCAATGTGTGGGGTTATGAAGGCAGCACGGGTGATGTCGATTGGAGCTGGGACTACCACCGGATGATCAATACGTTCCGCAAATATCCGAAGGTTGGGGGGTGGCTATACACGGAGCATCATGACGTTATCAACGAATGGAATGGCTACTGGCGCTTTGACCGAAGCGAAAAGTACACCGGCATGGAGGAGATCGTCCCTGAGATGACACTGAAAGATCTCCATTCGCCGATTTACCTCACCACGGGCCAGGAAATCGTCTACGAAGCCAGCGCCGGGAAAGAGTTGGATATACCGCTGCATTTATCTTCAATGAGCTCTGCGGTGCTTGAGCAGACCATTTCACTCGAATATGGCATTTCCTCCGTCACCACCTATGGGGAGACTTTCGATTACAAGGCGCTCGGCAGTATGCCCATACGATATACCCCATGGATGCAAAAGTCCCTAAGGTCGCTGCGGATTAAGGCACCCAACCACAATGGACTTTCTATTGTACGGTTAATCCTAAAGGACGGTCTTGGAGAAGTTCTTCATCGGAATTTCGTATTTCTACAAACCACCGGAGCACCGGAGCCTGGGGGTATACAGACTGTCTCTGTGGTACCCAACAACTTCAGTGAGGCTTTTTGGTCCTCCAAATCATGGACCGTGTTGGAAGGGAAGAAAATGAATGGTGCAGGACAGGGTCATTTTGAGTATACATTCAAGCTGCCAGAAAATGGATCTTTGGCAGCGGCAAAAGAGGCTTATTTTATTGTTGAGGCTTCTGCCAAAGAGCTTTTCGTGAAGGACATGCAGTCTTACGATCGAGATCAGGACTTTATGAAGGGCTCGAGGGTGGCACCCAGCAGCAACCCCAACTCGTATCCTATGACGGATGAAGAGACTTTCACGTCGGACATCGTCATCTCCATCAATGGGGAAAAAGTAGCAGAAAGGAGCCTGGCCGACGATCCCGCCGATCATCGAGGGGCTTTGTCCTGGATGGCACAGGCACAAGACCGCACCTTGAAAGAAGCGGGATCTTACGGATATCTCATCAAGATCAATATCGACAAGGCATTCAGAGATCAGGCTGAAGAAAACGGTGTGCTGAAGGTAAGGCTTGCCACAAAAGGAGAGGGCGGAATGGCGATCTATGGCAAAGACTTCGGCCGATATCCGTTCGATCCTTCACTAGTGATTCTGAGATAACTCCTTCTAACTTTGATTCGTTGGATGGAGCATGGGTCTCCATCAAATCATCCGATCATGATTGAATTTCTGGTCTATCTGATCACCGAACTCATCTTTTGGAGCATCGTGAAACCTATTGGGGCCATTTACCTTTGGGTCAGGTCGGGTTTTAAAAGGAACTTCGAAGAGGTCTGGACTGATACTCCTAAATACAAAAACTGGAATGTTGGGGCGTTCCTGGTCCTAATGGCCATTGCGGCTGTGGGGCTAATAAAGATCATTAGGGCAACTCAGGGCTAAAAAGCCCACGAACTATCGCTATAGAATCGGCCGCTCCAGCCACACATCGGCCCGTGCCCAACTGGATTCATAGTCTTCCTGCTCGATGTGATAAGGCTTGGATTGCGCCTTGAGCGCTTCTACTAAGCCGTGGAGCGACCAGCCATTGTGTGGGTGATCCGATAACTCTTTTCTAAACACCTGTTCCGCTTCAGTATAACGTCCCTGATCCAAAAGCAAGGACCCCAACCAATGCCTGGCATCGAAGGGCAAAGGCTCTGGCTCGCTGTAGGGCAAGGAGTCATCGATGCGTACGGCTTCTCGGAATTTGGCCAGTGCTGGTCCCGATTGTCCCGCCTCTCGGGCGATCTCCCCCTCCAGGATCGCTACCAGTTCTTTGAGTATTGGACCCGCAGGCTGCCAGCGATACTGCGTGGTAATTGTATCTGCCGTTTCGGCCACTCGCCTGACGTACAACTCCGCGAAGTCTGACTCGCCCAGCTTCAGCTTCGAGTATCCATAGCACCAGTCCCAAAAGGCGCCAAAGACCGCATTCCTTGAATCGGGTCGAGGGAGCTCCAGCATTTCATCGAAGCGACCAAAGCGGATCATCGTCAGTGCTTCCAGCGCGGTATTCCCATGGTCCATTTTAGTCATGTCCTTTGCTGCCCGCATAGCGATGGCCCCCTGTCCATCGTAGCAAGCCGCAAATAAGAGCATGTGAAGGTTATGGCCTGGATAGATCGCAAAACCTCTCCCCTCATCGGCTAACCTATCCGTATGTGAGGCTTGCAAATTGGCCCGCACGGATTCACCCCACAGCCCCATCTCATTGTAAGTATGGGAGGGCATGTGGTTGATGTGGCTGGCACCGGGAATCGCATCTCCAAGATAATCCGCACAAGACTTTGCGAGTCCTGGATTGGGTGTAGATTCAGTGGCGTGAATGTAGAGGTGACAGGCCCCCGGATGCGTGATATCGAGATCCAACACGTGCTCCAAAACCGCATGTAATCGCATCACATTGGGGTCCTCCAGGGCTCGGTGGCCATTTCGTGGCTCCAACAGAAAGAGCGCCTCCGCATACACGGTCCCTATATCGAGATCCTCCGGATTGCTCTCAAATACTCCTTGCATGGCCAAGGCAAAGAGCGAGTCCTGTACCCTCCGCTCGTCGTACTTATACTCCTCGATGTAGCGGACGGACATGGCATCAATCAGCTGCTTTTCTAAATCATTGGCGTAGTCTCCCGCCAAAGCAGCGGCTTTCTGAATTGCGGCAAACGCCAACGGTGCCTTGTTTTTCCTCATGTGCCCATTGAGATAAGACCCCAGCGCCCATGCTTCTCCCCAGTAGCACATGGCACAAGTTGTGTCGGCTTCCTGGGCCTTTCGGAATGAGCTGACGGACTCATTGACCGCAAAAGCGTATTTGAGCTGGATCCCCTGGTCAAAGAACTGCTGCGCATCTGCACTGTTGGTGGTAATGGGTCGGTGAAACTTACCGAGCGCTTCCGGAATGAACTCGATAGGCTCGACTACATACAGCTTCGACGCCTCCGTAGCAGAAGGTGGAGCAGGGGGACAGCCTGTGATTTCCGAATCAACAATCGGCCGCTGCTGCTGGCAAGCAATGGCCATGGCAAGGACCAGCATGGAACAAGCTAAAAATTTCATGGTGTGGGATTTGGCAACAAATACGAACGGAAGTTACTCATTTTGCAAAAGCCCATCACCTCCCCAATCGTCGGCAATTGCCTATCTTTCGCTTGAAACTTCACACCCATGATCAGACGAAAATTTCTCACTACCTCCATCGCCTCAACCTCTGTGCCATTTGCCTTCGCCGCCACTTCCCGTCCAAGTGAGCAGCAAGATCAGTCGAAGGCACTGTTCGAGATGCGCACCTACGAAATCAGATTTGGAGGCAATCAGTCGCGACTGAAGGATTATCTGAAGAACGTGTATCAACCCGCCCTGCTGGCGTCCGGTGCAAACCAAATGATGCTTTTCAATGAGTGGGGCCAGAGCGATCCGGCAAAGCTATGGGCACTCATCAGCTACCCCGATGCAGCCACCTACCTGCAGTGCCAGCAACTTGGCAGTGATGCTAGTTTCCAGCAAGCCAGTAGTGAATACGATGCTATCGGTCCAGAAGATAAAATTTACAACAGATACAGTTCTTCTCTCTTGTTGGCATTTGACGGGATGCCTGCCATGGCGGAATCGACGGACGGTTCAGGTTTGTTTGAGCTACGCACCTACGAGGGCTACTCGGAAGACGCAGTCCGCAGGAAGATCGGCATGTTCAATAAAGAAGAAATTGATCTATTTCTAAAGGTCAAGTTAAATCCTGTCTTTTTTGGGGAAATGATCGTTGGGCCTTACCGTCCATCGCTTGTGTACATGCTCCACTTCAAAGATATGGAAGAGCGAAATGCCAATTGGGATGTCTTTCGCCAACACCCGGACTGG
>JBCCXG010000361.1:0-6641 GCA_039191945.1 Bacteroidota bacterium | reverse complement strand
GGACGAAGCGAACCACTACCCCCGCTCCAAGTACATTCCCCGCGACGCAGGTAGCGTATCCCGAAAGCCAAACTTTTCATACAAAAAAGAGGCATCTCCATCCGCGATCAGGCTGACGTAACAACTTTCCGGCAACTGTCGATCGATGAATTCCGTCAGATTTTCCATGATCAAGCGGCCAAGCCCCTGGCCCTGGTATTCAGGAAGCACGCAAATGTCGACTATCTGGCAAAAGCATCCACCATCCCCGATGATTCGACCCATGCCGATGCATCGATCCTCGACCAACAACATGACCGAGTGTATAGAATTATCCAAGCCTACCTGGGTGGCTTCATCGGATTTAGCGGACAGTCCGCAGCGCACGCGCAGGTCCTGGTACACCTTCGCTGAGATCTGGTGATTGACAATCTTGATATCCATTGATACTTCGAAAATGATGACACTTTGCCGCCAGGCTGTTTTCCTGACTTTTACCTGCAAACCTAATCACAGTGCCCTGTTCGTCGTTAGGAAAGCCTATCGTTTTAAGTGGACTTCTAACTCCAGGATGCTTATCCGCACGCACGCTTTAGCTAATCAAAATATCCTAGCACGAGCTACAAGCTCGCCAACAAGGGGAACGTACGCCGCGAACACGGCACGGCCAAGGGTACGTGTAAAGTTGCTGCTATTAGATTCCTGTCTCGCGTGCCAATTCAAGGAACTGCATCAGTCCTAGAGGCTCACAGGAATGATGGTTTAAGAGACAGTTCTCTCTCCAGGCGTCGCACAGGCTAGTGTCTCCCATGAACCATAGGATACAGCGCCCTTTCTCGGCAAAGTGCAAAAAAATAAGCATGCCTCTTGGGCCATGTTACATTCCAATGTTAAGCGTAATTGCCCGGCTCACTACGGGTTGTTTTGTCGATAGTGACGCAACATGACACGGATAGTGATGCATCTTGTGTTGCGTAACTACGCAACACAACTTCCATAGGCATGGACGTATCGATTAAGTACCTATGAAAAGTTGCATCTTTCGGCCTTTGGATAAAAATCGACGACCGTCGGACGTGAGGGTCATAGACAACCCTGCCGATTCACATTATGAAAATCTTGGGAAAAGTATAATTATATACGGTAATTCCGATGTCAGGGTTATTCCGTCGTGATTTTGTACAGTTCTGGGAACTGGTTCGTGAGGATACGAACCATGGAATACTAAAAACGGCTCTTGGAGACACGAGCCATGGAGTAGGAGTAAAATGATTCGACGGAAAGTACAATCAGTGGCTGGTCTTTGGAGCTAATGCAACATACTTTCCATTCGCTGAATAGTCGCCTCATTCGCCGCTTTGATCAACGCTACATTTTCAGTATCAGGATTTTCCATTTCATCCAATAGTCCATATCGACGGGCTTTGTTGCGTTGATAGGCGCCACATAGGTGAAAGCCCACGCAGCCGGGATTATTGATCAACTCACCAATGACGTCTGCGTACCACTCTCCATTGTTTCTGGTAAATTCACCAGGTACAGTACGCCACTTGATCCGAGCAGCATCAGCCAGCAAGACGGGCTTACCCGTACGCTCGTACCAATCCGCCAGATGATTGACAGGATCTCGAAAGTCTTGAAATGATAGCACATCAACGTAGGGAAGTGCGGCTTCAATCACTTCCGTCGCGATAGGTGCATTGGCTTCGTATCGATCACCAAGAATCAAATGATTGGGGTCGTACTTTCGGATGGCATCGTGAATGGTTTTATAGTACTGCGTAGCCATGGCCGACAACTCCTGGCGACCTTTTTCGGTGTCCAGGCGCTTGGGATCAAACCTTGGGCCGCGCCAATCATTTTGAGGTTGGGTGTGGATCCAGGTAGGGCAGTCACTAAAAAAGTACCCAATCAAATTAGGGTCATTGCGCACGTCTGCGCAATACGATCGTGCCACGTACTCACACCATTCGATCCATTCCTGGCTGAAAAAATCATGATGCACGGTGTGCTTTTCCCACTGATGGAATTCCGTAAAGGGTAGCATGCGGCAGTAGGGCATGTCCAGCGCTTTCAATTCGTCATTGGTAAAGGATCTTGAATGTCGCCATTGTCGGACGGTCACCTCCTGTTCCCAACCCAATGTATTGAAGCCCCAATCGATCAAGTTGGGTCGTAAGGATTTTTTGAGCCATTCTGTGGTGCTAGCTTGGTACTTTTCCTCCCAGATGTGGATGTTCTCTGGGTATCGCAGACTGGCTGGGTCTACGTGGTTAAGGCCAATTGAAAAAAAGGGCTCCCCTTGCGGGGTTATGAACCACCAATGGCCGCTCTTTTGTGCGATGGTAAAGAAGTTTCGGCTCACTTTCATTTCCGACGGAGGAGCGCCCGTAGGTTGGCCACATCCCGTGAGGAACAATCCGAGCAAAGCTGTAAGTAGGAAGTTGGAGGATTGCTGAGACATACTTGATCTATGTTTGATGAATTTACCGTAATTCTCACAGTAGTGTATCCTTCCGTGTCACGGAGTACAATGGGTCAATGAGGCCCCAGGGCTTCTCCTCTTATGCGTGTGTATTTACGCCAGGCCGCCACCCAATAGATGTGAGGATACAAGCCAACGGAGCAGTGTGCTGGCCCGACGGACCTGGACCGGTCGAAAATCGCCGCCTTGGTGCTTTAAAAAAGGCCATAGCGCCCTCTTAGTGTCGGCCATTCAATGGCTTCAAAATTTACCATTCACCCGATTTTGGGGGTCTGTTTACACTCTCATTTCCTCCCAGCCTATTGTAATAAAAACACCATCTACAAGAACCTGGTAATCAATTCCTAATGTGTCACTTTGCCAGTTCCAATCAGCATATTTACTCATTCACTTAGGGCCAAGTAGATTTGATTGGCGATTAGTAGATATTGACGGCGCAAAAAGATCCTTGTCCGTCACTGATTAATCATTCCAACACGAATAAATGAGGACATCCATCACCTGCCTACTTTTCGCGTTCTCTCTCACGATCTCAGCTCAGGATATTATCAACTTTCGCTCCATCGGGTTGGGCGAAGGGCTCTCATCCAACATAGTCAACACCATTGTTCAGGATCGCCAGGGATTCGTTTGGTTGGGCACAGAAGACGGCCTCAACAAATACAACGCCTCCGAATTTGTCATCTATGAGTCCGGTGATAGTGTTTCGATCTCCCACAATATTATCCTCTGCTTATTTGAGGACAGTAGAGGCGACTTGTGGGTAGGAACCAATCACGGTCTCGATCGGTACAACCGAGAAAAAGACAACTTTGATCAACCTGCGAGCTATCGTGGCAAAACGGCCAAAGAGATCGTCGAAATCGATGGAGAAAAACTCTGGGTAGCCACGCACGACGATGGGACTTACATTTTTGACCTCAATACGTGGGAGAGTTCCCCCGTACTACAAACCGCAGGCATGTCAGTTTTTGCCATGGGCGTTAGTCCTTTAGGAGATGTTGTGGTCGGTACTCGCAATCGAGGCCTATTTCTCTTTGACTCCAAAGGGGAAATGATCAAGCAGCTAGTGAGGGATTGTGAAGTGCTGGACATTCTGGTCAGCAAAGAGGGCATTATATACGCTGCAACCCGTCAGTTGGGGTTACTTAAGTACGATGCCAAGGGTAATCGTCTGGCTGTTCCGAGCTCCTTTGAGTCTATTTTGGGACGGTCCCTGGCCCAGGATCACAACGGCCGTCTCTGGGTAGGTACGGAAGGAGATGGTGTTTATATTATCGGTGAACAAGAGCTTCACCTCATGGAAAACAACGCCGATCGCTTTAGCATCAGCAATAACTCGATTCGCGCCATTTGTGCGGATAAGGATGGGGCCATATGGTTGGGTACCTACCTTGGCGGCTGTAGCTACTATCATCCAGAAAACAGCTTCTTTGGCCACTACCGCCACGACCGCAACAATCCCAAGAGCGTCTCCTACGACGTGGTAACAGCCATGGAGAAAGGACCTGATGGCTACTGGATAGGTACAGATGGAGGAGGGCTCAACTACTTTGACGGCCAGACTTTTCAGAGGTACAATGAGGAGAATGACGGCTTGTCTGGCGACATTATAGTGGCGCTGACACAATCGGAGCAGGGTCTTTGGGTGGGTACCTACCAAAAAGGCATCAGTCTTATCACCAATGGAAAGATCATTTCCTACAAAGAAGATCCACGTATGCCCAGGACCCTGACATTCAACTCCGTCTGGAGCATGGAAGTCGCCCCAGACGGGAACCTTTGGATGGGTACAAATGGAGGAGGGCTAGAGATCATGGATCCGGCAACCATGACCTTTCGAAGTTACTCGGTCAAAGACGAACGCCAATCTATCCGAAACGATTACATCTGGTCGGTCTACCGTGATTCCCGCGATCGGATGTGGGTCGGATCCTTTAAAGGCATCCACCTCTATCATCCCTCGGAAGACAGATTCGAAAACATCATCCAGGGAGAAGCCCCCACTGCGCGCGACCAAGTGATCAGTATCGCCGAAGATGCGGACGGCATATTGTGGCTAGGAACGTACGGCGGCGGTCTTCAAAAATTCGATCCGGACACGCGAAACTTTACCTCCTATGGCGAATCTGATGGGCTCATTAGCGAATTGATCCAGAGCACCTTGGTGGATAGAAACTCCGGGATGATTTGGATGAGTACAAACAAGGGACTCTCTCAGTTTGACCCCGATACTGAAAAGTTTCTCAACTACAATGTGCTGAATGGCCTGCAAAGCGAGGTATATAACACAAACTCGTGCCTGCAAGGCCCTGATGGCAAGATCCTATTCGGTGGAAATCGAGGGTTGACCATCTTCAAGCCTACAACCAGTAAATTAAGCAATCTCAAACCTGCGGTCTACCTGACGCGATTCGACCTTAACAACAAAGCAGTGGTGGGTGGCCAGGAAGGCTCAGTACTAGCAAAGGCCATTCAAGAAACGGACGAAATCACTTTGAAGGCCAATGAAAACATTTTTACCATCCACTTCGCAGCGCTGAACTACGTGAGTCCAAGCAAAACAGAATTCGCCTACAAGATGGAGGGCTTCGATGAGGATTGGAACTACAGCGATAACCGGAATTTTGCAGGCTACACCAACATGGATCCCGGCCAGTATACCTTCCAGGTGAAGGCTACCAACCACCAAGGCACTTGGAATGAGGAAGCCAGGCAACTAAGGATCGAGATACTTCCTCCCTGGTGGGCCACCTGGTGGTTTCGGGGTATCTGTTTGGCGGCGCTCTTGAGCGCGGCGCTCAGCTTTTACAAAGTACGATCCAGATCGATCAGACATCAGCGAGAGCTACTCCAACGAAAAGTAGAAGAAGCTACCGAAGAGCTCAATGAGCAGAACTCCGCACTGCTTGAGCAAAAAGAGAACCTCACCACATCGGTCGTAGAGACCCAGTACGTTATCCATCAGGCCCTGGAAGATGGCAACTTCCAGGCACGGATGGATGTCGAGGGTAAAGAAGGAGACTGGAAGCAGCTCAGCGAGAGCATCAACCAACTATTCGAGACTGTTCTGCAACCCATTCTGGAAGTGCGCCATATTGCCGATAAGATCGCCATGGGAGACTGGACCGCGCGCTACGAAAAGGAGGCCCGAGGAGATATACAGTCCCTCGCTGAAAACCTCAACCTGGCCCTCGACAACCAGGTCCACCTACTGCGCGGCTTGGGGAGCGAAATAAAGACCGTCGAGTCCACCAGTAATGAAATGTATCACACCTCCAAGGAAATGAGCGTCAGTAGCTCCGAGATATCAGATACCATCAGCCGAATCAGTGAAGGAGCGGGGAGGCAGTTGGACAAAGTGCAGTCGTCATCTGAAAATATGGACAGTGTCTTGGCGGCTAGTGATCGGATTGAAAAACAAGTCTCGGCTATCCGAGAGACCGCCGAGACAGGAGTCAGCACGAGCGACGGAGGCCGGAGGCTACTCGTGCAGCTGGACGCTAGTATCGACAAGGTACTCGAGCTTTCTAATGAGGGCCACCAATCCACTGGTCGCCTCACAAAATCGTCAGATGAGATTTCAAGCGTCATCAGATTCATCAAGGATATAGCCGCACAAACGAACTTATTAGCGCTCAATGCAGCGATAGAGGCGGCGCAAGCAGGAGATGCTGGACGGGGCTTTTCCGTCGTAGCCGAAGAGATCAGAAAGCTAGCCGAAGATTCCAAGACTTCTGCCGGACACATTGAAGAGCTTATTTTCACCGTACAGGAAGAAACCCGCCGATCGGCAGCGTCTATGGCCAGCATTGCCACCAGCATCGGCGAGAGCGATTCCCAGTCCAAGGAGGTGCTCGCTTCTTTCGCCCAAATCGCTGAGCTAAATAACCAAACGAAGGCCATGTCGGACGAGATCTTCCAATCCACCGCTCGCCAGAAGCAAGACATCAATGCGGTAGTCAGCGCCCTACAGAGTGTGGTGGCAGTTGCTCACGAGACCGCAGCCAGCACGGAACAGGCAGCTGCAGCGGCCGTAGATTCGGTCATACCTGCTGCGAGTTCTTCGGCCGCCGCTGCTGCCTGTTCCGTGCTGGCTGCGGTTTCGTGAGCAACTGCCCCCACACTCTGTAGGGCGCTGACTACCGCATTGATGTCTTGCTTCTGGCGAGCGGTG
>JBCCXG010000360.1:0-6649 GCA_039191945.1 Bacteroidota bacterium | reverse complement strand
CCCTTCTTTGAGGCTAGCGGCGCCCAATGTGCGTTGGATCACGTACTGGTTGGTCCCCCAGTAGAAGAGGTTGGCGAAGATCATTCCGGTGAAGATCGTACCAAAGGGTAAGGGGTCAGATGAGCTACCGATGGCGTTGAGCTTCTCGGTATGGGCGGTAAAAAATGTATCGACGCCTCTAAGAAATTCGCCATCTCCTAAGGCAATAAGCCCTAAAATCGGAACCAGTATGCCAACTATCAAAAGTCCCAGTCCATTGATCGTATCGGAGACTGCCACGGCTTTCAAGCCACCGAAGATGGCGTAGATCGATCCGATCACGCCAATAGTGACGATCGTAATAGTGATCGCCAGTGGGTAACTCACACCGAGAAGCTCGGGCACGTCAAATAGCCTCAGTACGGCGATGGATCCTGAATACAGCACCGAGGGAATTGTAATCAATCCATATCCCAGCATAAAAAGGATGACTGACAATCGCCGAACGCCGTCGTCAAATCTGGCGTGCAGAAATTCGGGTAACGTGGTAAATGCACCTCGCAGATACCGTGGTAGGAATACCAACGCCATGATAACGATCGCAACCCCGGCAGTGACTTCCCAGGCCATACTGCTCAGATTGTAGCAGTACGCTGATCCGTTAAGTCCAATGAGTTGCTCTGCCGATAAGTTGGTCAGCAAAAGAGAACCAGCGATGAAGATGCCAGACAAGCTCCGACCCCCTAGGAAGTAGCCCTCACGGGTGGTGGTCTGTCCTCTTGTCTTCAGATAAGATACGTAAGCCACCAGCCCCATGAAGAAGGCGCAGCTGAGTAAGGTGAGAACAATCTGGCTAAGCTCCATCGGAATCAGTTACGCGTCCCTGTCCCAAGAGGTGTTAGTGGCTCGAAATCAGGTCGGCGTAGTTGGACTTCTGGAAAAGAGCAAGTCTGCATTTCAGGTAATACATATCGTGCAAAAAGTCGGCACTCTTCCAGATGAGGGTAGCCGGATAAAATGAAGGCACGTATCCCCATATCCTCATATCGACGAAGTTTTTGGAGTACCTGATCTGGATTGCCTACGATCGCTGCCCCGCAGCCCGATCGGGCCTTGCCAATCTCTGTCCACAGGTGGGGCTCCACAAAGCCATCATTGTCGGCAGCTTCCCGATTGGCCTGTTGGAGTGACACACCCAGCGACTTGGCATCGAGGGCCCGTTCTCTAATCTCTTTCCCTTGCTGCTCGTCGATCTTGGACATGAGTCGTTTCGCCGCGGCGTGTGCCTCGCGTTCGGTTTCCCGGACGATCACATGTACCCGCAAACCGAAGTCGACTCGACGGCCATAGGCCGCCGCCTTTGCACTCATTTGCTCCATATGGGCCTGGATCCTTTCCTCCGGCTCTGGCCACATCAAGTAGACATCGCAGTGCTCGGCGCATAGATCAACAGCCGCCGGTGAGTAGCCTCCGAAATAGAGCAAGGGACCACCATTTTGCTGGTAGGGTTTGACAGGTTCAGTCGTTGGAAGGTCGATTTGGTAAAAGTCTCCCTCGAACTGGATGTGGTCTTGGGTCCAGCCCTGTTTCAAGATTTCGATTACTTCTCGAGATCGCTGGTACCGTGCTTCGGAGGGAAGGGTGGCACCTGGCAGGTCGGAGGAAATGATATTGATCGTGAGACGTCCTGCGATGATATGGTCAAGGGTGGCAATCGTCCGGCCAAGCATGGGCGGATGGATCTCACCACATCTCACTGCCGCCAGGAAATTGATATTCTTAGTTTGTGGCCCAGCCGCCGCCACAAACGGCAGGGTGTCCTGACCTACCTGGTAGGAGGAAGGACACAAGATATTGCGATAGCCCAATGCATCGGCCGTTCGTACGATCTCGGATGTATTTGTCCATGTGCTTTTGTAGCGAGGATCGTGAGCACCGAGGAACTCATCATCACCATTGCACAGTGGGGCAAACCATGCCACTTCGGAGGCCTTGAGATGGGCAGAACGGATCGGGATAGTGGCTTCGGGCATTTTGGCTAACTTGAATCATCGAAAATAATTGATATCGCGCGCTATTGGCACGGTCGTAACCAGAATGATCTCCGAACCTCTATGAAATCCCTTCTGCTGCTGTATGTCTCTTTGTTCGTCATCCTAACTGCATGCGAGCCGCCTGCTGACAAAGTGCCCCAATGGACCACCTATGAACTGGTTTTGACCAGTGAAGAAGATTATGATAATCCCTACGTCGATGTGGATGTATGGGCGGTTTTCGAAAACGAAGCCGGACTTCGCTTGACGAGACCGGCATTTTGGGACGGTGGGAGTATCTGGAAGGTGCGCTTTGCTTCTCCTGATGAGACTTCCTTATGGAGCTGGACCTCCGTTGCTTCGAATGAGAAAGATGCTGGACTCCATGGTGTATCGGGTCGATTACAAGCCGTTCCCTACACTGGCGAGGATCCTTTTGTGACGCATGGTCTCTTGAAGATGTCACCGGGTCGCAGGAGCGTGGTTCATCATGACGGTACCTCATTTTTTTTGGTCGGCGATACCCCATGGGCACTACCGTGGCGAGCCACATTGGAACAGGCCCAGATCTACGCAGGCGATCGACAATACAAAGGTTTCAATGCTGCGCTGCTGATGTCCGTACAACCGGATATGAATGCTGAGGGCCCCAACGCCCGAGATACTCCTCAGGGTTTTTTACGTGGGTTTTCTGACCTACAAGATGGACATGTCAACCAGTTGATACCTGAGTATTTTCAGAACCTCGATGGAGTCACCGGTATATTGCTCGATCATGGTATTGTACCGGTCTACCAGCCAATTTTCCACGGATTTGGTTGGAAAGGGCTGCAGGTTTTGGGGGACGTCATCGTCGCGGAGGAGTACGTACGGTATGTGAAGTATCTATTGGCCCGATATGGGAGCCGGCCAGCGATCTGGTTGATCTCCGGTGATGGAGGCGCCCGCAATGCGGGCATAAAGGAAAGTGGTGAGATGCTAGAGGAGTGGGACGCCTACGGCCAGCCGACCGGATTTCACTATAACCCCTGTGATGACTACGTGCCAGAGTGGGGAAAGAGGGATTCCCTATTTCGATGTCTCCATGAGAATAAGATCCATCAAGACAAGGACTGGCTGGACTTCCAATGGGCTCAGACTGGACACAATGGCGAGCACCTCTACCACAAAGTGGATAAGATGTACGACAATCTGCCTACCAAAGGAGTAGCCAACGGTGAACCTACCTACGAGGGAATGAACGGCGGGAAGAACGGCCTCGGTTGGTGGCAAGGCGAGGAGGCTTGGATGCAACTGATGTCAGGGGGCACCATGGGGGTGGTTTACGGTGCTGCTGGATTGTGGCAGTGGAAGGTCACGGATGACGAAGAAGGTTGGACGGATTGGGCGACACAGCCCTTGTCCTGGCGTGGTGCGATGGATCTGGAAGGCTCAAAATACGTGGGGTACGTGGCGAAGGTGCTTGGGAACTATGATCTGCAAGACATAGAGAGAAGGCCCGATCTAATCACCGAAGGCGAAGGATTTTTGCTAGCTAAAGAGGGTGAGCTGTACATCTCGTATTTTCAGCAAAGCGCATCGATGGGCATCGGAGGTACTAGGGGGATGAGCCACTATTGGGTCAACCCAAAGACCAACGAACGATCGGCGAGTTCACCGGCAGAGGGAGAAGTTTTCCAGCCCCCCTACGCGCCGGCCGTCCTGATCGTTGAAAACAACTGACCAAACTTTTTCAATTATTTTATCTCAAAAAAAGAAACATATACGGTTCTTTTTCGTGAATGTATTATCTCTTAAAAATAGAAACATACCATGAAAGGATACCTGGGGGAATTTGAAGAATTGGTTCTGCTTACGATTGCCAACCTGGGATCGGGTGCCTACGGGCAAGGCATACTGCGCGATATCAACGAGCGTACTAAGCGGAGTTTGAGTATAGGTGCATTGCACTCTACCCTGACAAGGCTTGAGGAGAAGGGCTACATCACGTCATACCTCGGAGAGCCGACCAAGGAACGGGGCGGCCGAAGAAAACGGTACTTCGAGCTTACCCAAAGCGCGATTACGGCACTCAACGAAATGAAATCGTTGCGTGACGAGCTATGGTCCAATACGAAGATCAGCCTCTCCCTAAAATGAGTCAGAGAACCGAACATCAGCCGCCATCTATTCCCAGTTGGTTGCTCACCAAATTTGCTGGAAGTGCAGATATAGAGGATCTCTTGGGCGATCTCGAGGAGGGTTTTGAAGAGCTTGCTCGAGAGAAGGGCTTGTTCAGAGCCAGAGTGCACCACTGGCGCCATGTGCTTTCGCTGTGTTTCTCCTACGCGCTCCGCAGCCGAAGGCATGCTACTTCCTATTCACCCTATTACAGCTCTGGTGGATTTGGGATGTTCCGAAACTACGTGAAGATCGCCAGCCGCAACTTCTGGAAGCACAAGCTTTTTACGGTTCTTAATCTATTAGGCCTGGCATTGGGCATGTCGGTGTGTCTGCTGGCACTTTCCACCTCAGTGGCCATAGTCCAGTCTGACGAATTTCATGACAACAAGGACCGCATCTACCAGATCAATACGGTCATCCATGATGAAGAGGGGAAATCAACCTACGCTTCCACTTTCCCCGCGGTAGGTCCCCACATGGAGTCCGAGTACCCATTTGTAGAAGCTGCGCTAGAGATCCGGCCTGGTTTCCGGCCGCAGGTCCACCGCCATGGTAACTTGCTTGACTTCCACGGCTACTACGTAGATCCGAAGTTTTTTGATGCCTTCAGCTTTGACTTGCTGCAGGGAGACCCTTCTTCGGCGCTGAAGGCTCCTCAGACGATGGTGCTGACCAAGTCAGTAGCCGATAAGCTTTTTCGCGATCAAGATCCAATGGGCCAGACCCTGGACACGGAGGAGGGGTCTTTTACGGTGACGGGGGTCATGGCAGACCTAAAGCAAACCCACATGTATTTTGAGGTGCTCACGTCACAGCGCACCATTGCCAGGAATACTACTCCTCGAGCGGATGACTGGCAGCAGCATAGGGGTCACTATCTCTACCTACTACTCCGTCCCGGTACCACCGCCGAGACCTTAGCTGAAGCCCTCGGGCAGACTGCGGAAATTGCTTCCGGACATAATGCTGAGATTGGTATAAGTCTAGCGTCTGCAGTACTTGATCAGGTGGTACCTCGATGGAACATTCGCCAGGCAATGGGTATAGGCTGGGATTACCCTTCCATGATTTTCTTTCTGTTCATCGGTTTTGTGATCCTTGTTCCAGCGGTATTCAACTATACCAACTTGTCCATTGCCCGTGCGATGAAGAGGGCCAAAGAAGTTGGGATTCGCAAAGTCGTGGGCGCAGGCAAACGTCAGATCAAGATGCAATTCATCGTAGAAACTGTGATCATGACGCTGTTGGCGCTGATCGGCTCGGTTTTCATTTTCATCCCGATTCAGAAGGAGTTTTTCACCATGGTACGTGCGGCGGAGGTGCTCGATACCACGCTGAATGGTCCGGTTGTGGTTGTTTTTGTGAGTTTTGCGGTGTTTGTCGGTCTGATGGCCGGTCTTTTTCCGGCCGTCTATTTCTCCAAGATCAGTCCGGCTCACTCGCTCAAAGGCGCCTTGTCCGGTCGAGCGGCTTCTGTATCAGGTATCAAGAAAGGCCTTTTCGTTTTCCAATTTGCCCTGTCGATGTTTTTCATCATTGGCATCGCCACGATGGCCAGACAGTACCGCCATGTGTTCAATGACAACCATGGATTTCAATCAGCACAGGTGGTTACGCTGCCATTCCTGGGGCAAAATAAGCAGGTGGCCATGGAGGCCTTAAAGAGCCATCCCGATGTCACGGCTATCACGAGTTCCTCGCACCTACCAGGGGTCGTCATCAACACACAAGTAGAGATCACGCCCAATACCTTAGATACCATCAATGTCGCAGAAGTTTTCATGGGAGAGCATTTTGTCAGTCAGCTGGAAATGAAGCTGCTATGGGGTTCAGAGGAGCTAGGGACTAACTCCACACAAAATGAGGAGCGGGTACTGGTCAATGAGCGATTCCTACAGGCTATTGCCGTGTTTGAGCAGTCTGAGGATTCGCTCACATTCACGATGGGAGATGGCACGCATGCTCGCATCCAGGGTGTTTTGCAGGACCTGCATTTCGAGCCGCTAAGTCGTGACATCAAGCCGATGGTCTTCAGATACTCGGTTGATGAGTCCAACTACGCGTTGCTTTCAGTGCAATCTCAGGATTTTCAGGCGACGCTGGTGGACTTGGAGCGGATTTGGAGCGGTATTGATCAGGAGGTGCCCTTTGAGGCTTCTTTCTTGGACGATGAAATCAAAAAGGCCTACTATTTCTTACGAGCGCAAATCAAGATATTCACCTTTCTCGGGACCCTGGCTGTGGTCATCTCGTGCCTTGGCTTGTTGGGTATGGTCTCGTATACCACAGAAAACCGTACGAAGGAGATCGCCATCCGAAAGATCATGGGTGCTTCCGTGTCTGGTATTCATCTCTTGCTGGCCCGTGATTTTCTTCGGCTGATAGGATACTCCGCACTCATTGCGGTGCCCTTGTCCTATTTCTTTTACGATAAACTCTTTTTGTATTTTCTTATTCGCTATGGCTTAGGCGTT
>JBCCXG010000359.1:0-6649 GCA_039191945.1 Bacteroidota bacterium | reverse complement strand
GCGGGCCATCAGTGTGCCGTTCTTCGATCAAGTGAACGGCATCATCCAGATCTCGACGCCCGACTACGGGACCGAGTGGTGGGTGCTCAACAACGCGCTTACCCAGGCCGGTCCAACTCTCTCGAGGCGCTGGTGATCACGATTGGTTGCAGCGGCGTCCCATTCACGGAAATCGTAAAGGGGCCCTGGTAGATCCCTGAGGTAAGCCGCAAGGTATCGCCGGGCCTCAGGTCGTCGATCGCTTGCTGTACTTCGTCAGTGGGCCCAAGAGTCACGGTTCCTGCGAACACATCGCCAATCGAGTAGTGGAAGAAAGCCAAAAGCATCAAAGCTCCAAGCCGGTGGTTGGGTCTCATTGTCCTTGAAGTCATTACTGAACCTTCCCTTATTGGAGCGGATAATTTAACGCATCAGGACGAACAGCCTGTCTCTTCTCCAAAAAATAGCGTAGGCAGCCTCCAATGTTCTGAAGCAGCGGTTCCTGAACTAAACAGCTTAGATCAAGCCCCTTCGGATATGCTGAGGCGCGTAAGCCATCCTGAAAATAAGTAGGTGAGACAAGAAAACCACGGGTACGATCACCGCTGGCAGCCAGGTAAACGGAAACCGCAATACGGCCGTATTTGGCTGGTCAAAAGCCAATTGCTGGATCGGTGTTGGAACAGAAAGTGCGGCTGTTACCACAATGATCAATAGTAAAATGAGTGCTATGCCATTCCAAAAGAGCAAAACCCATCGATTCAGCCGACCCGCGACGTAGAGAAAAAGGGCTACTCCGGCAGTAATGCCACTCAAGATGTCATAGTTCCAACCCTGGAAAGTCATCGCTCTAGGAACGAGACCCTGACCGTATAGCTCGAATAGGATCAATTCAACAGGAATGCGGACCATGTGCACCGCGATGAGCCAAGCCAAAACGGGCTTATTCGTCAAGCTACGATAGGCGATAATGACCAAAGCAGATGCGGGCAGGAGCACAAAAACAAATCGCGGCGGCAGAGCGGACGTATTCTCAAAGAATCCGAGGATAGATAAGAGACCTATCACCAGGAACCATGTGCCGAATAGTATGATAACCCTTTTGTCATGCTCAATGGCCAAAGAAAAACTGAGCAAAGACAAAAGGGTGACCAGCATAAAGAGCACCTCGAGCTTGAGCATCAGACACCAAACTGTTGCAGGTGGTGGTCGATGTGCTTGTAGAATAGGTTGCTCCACTCCCTGGATGACAACCGACTGAAGGATGGATGCGCTCGCTTGTCAAAGAATTCCTGACCGTAGCTTCCAGTCGCCGTGAGATAGTCTACCGTCCTTTTCCGCTGACGCTGGAAATCAGGATAGTAGTCGATAACCATCTCAGGTGCTGTGGCGCTGTTCTTTTTGTACGGCTTTTCATTGACCAGCTTTGGTTTTACCAGAGCCCTCAATATGAATCGAACAAAAGCATTCGGTCGGTCGTGCTTATTTTCCAAGCCCAGCTCGAACATGACGTTTAAGTGCGCAAGCATCTGAGCAACTTCCATTTTACCCCAAATGGGGGCGCTGTCTTCCTTTAGCGCGTTGATGCGGTCCACAAGGCCTTGACGAGCCTGTTCATTGAAAATACTAGGTAGTGCCATGTGCTACGGCCTAAAAGACAGCCAAAGTATTTCGCACTTCTACAGAGCCCCCCATAGTGAGAATGGGACAACCTTTTGCGATGGCGGTGGCTTCGTCCATATCCGCAGCTTTCACAACCAAATTGCCGCTGATGGATTGCTTATCCGCCATCACATAACCAGCTTGTACTGATTGGTCAGAGGCTAAGGTTTTGCCTTCGAAGCCTAGTTGATGCGAGCTGACCAGCCGTGCATTCTGGGCAATACCACCAATCCAACCACCCCACGCATTCCTCATGTCTGAAGCCTGCTCAGGAGAGGGTACAAAATTGGGATTGAGCTCCATTCGAAAAATCAGCATGTAATCTTTTAAGTCTTTCATCTTACGTCTTATTTAAAAAATCCAATGATGTAAACTTGGTGGGAATCCAGTCGCGAAGTCTTGCCCTATGACAAGATCGATTGCTGGACTACCTGTTTTGAGCAATTTCTTTTCTGATTCGA
Organism: Bacteroidota bacterium; assembly: GCA_039191945.1. GTDB lineage: Bacteria > Bacteroidota > Bacteroidia > Cytophagales > Cyclobacteriaceae > JAWPMT01. The sequence goes on along the minus strand of JBCCXG010000359.1, from coordinate 4,547 downwards.
CTCAGGGAACTATCGGTGATTCCCAAATAAGTCGCGATTTGCTTGAGCGAGACATTTTGCACAATCTCTTTCTTCTCCTCAATCAGTCGCAGGTAGCGCTCCCTGGCCTGATCAGTGATGAGGGAAGTTGTGTGATTCTTCAATTCGAAGTAGCTCCGGACAAGGTTGGATCTCCCGAATTCTCTAAACTTCTTATTGCTGTGAAAGAGTCGCTGGAAGGTCTCGAAATCCAGTTGCCAGCAACTACAATCCGTCAAGGCCTGGATATTCTCGCGGCTTGGATTTCTCATAAAAAAGGAAGGCCAATCAATGACAATATCCTTGACGGTAAAGAAATTGGTCGTGACGTCGTTCCCTTCTGTATCGATGGCATAAGAACGTATGAACCCCTCCGCCATGTACCAGTAGTGATTGGCGGTATACCCTTTGCGCAGTAGGTATTCTCCTTTTTGAAAAGTCCGACTTTTGAAGTGTCCGAGGACTGATTCCAACTCCTCATTGGTAAAGGCAGCGGCCTCAAAGATTTCGAAAAGCAGTTCCTTTTTACTCATGGATCGCGTTGCTGAAAATGAAATGCCTTTTCTATGCCAACGGCCATCAATCAGAAATTAAATCCAAAATGAAGTCCCGGTTCACCCCAAAAGAACTTGGACCATCGATCGTCCATTTCCTTGAAGGATGGAGGCATCTCCGTGTGAAACATTCGGTGCGTCACTGCAATGGATGGCTCGATGAAGAACCGCTTATTGAACAGCCGTACATGGTAACCCAAGCGATAGGTATTGAATAATTGAAAGCCGTTGTCGATTTTCTGCCCTTCCTCATTCACGAAAGACTGCCAGGCATTCATCACGTGGATACCCGTATACAGCCCTTTCCACCAAAATCGCTGGTAGACCAGGGCGAAGCCTGCTTCGCGGATGTAACCGGGAAACTCTTCCTCAGGTGCCTGGTAGGAGCTGCCATAGGGTATCCACAGGGACCAGGCGTACTTCCACGTTTTGACTTCGATCGACACGACGTCTCTGCCCGTCACACGATAGCCGAAGTTCAATTGTGCAAAGTCCGGCTTGTTGGTGGTAGCAAGATTACCCAGCAGGAAAAGGGTGCTTCCGACGAAGAATGGCTTGTCCACGGGCTCATTGTCGTAATACTGCGCATTTAAGCTGGTATTCAACGCTATGATTAGGGTGATCCAAAGTGTGATTCGTTTGCTAAGCATCTGATCTTCTGTTTTGTGATGCGGCAAAACTAGAAGCGGCGTAGCGCGTAATACGTTACCCTAAGTTAAGAAAGGTCATACCCGGTTGGGGCCTCAGTCTCCACCAACGGTAGGCCGCGGCTCATTCGGATCTGCCCGCTTCAATAGGTACCTTCCACCCTCAGAATTGTCAATACAGACCAGAAACTGCTCGAAGAATCGGCTACCAATCCTGGGTTGGCTGGAAGTATTGATGTTCACCTTCACGTCTTCCAGCTCAAAATCGCCAAGTGTGATCTCGGGTATCACTCCGATCTTCTCTGTGATGTTTTGAAGCCCTCCCAAGGTGTATCGATCCCGGGTGTGATCAAACAGATCGATGGCTTTGGTGACTTCCTTCGCAAACTCAGAGTCGTCTGGCAGATTGAGCATGGAACTGCTCCCCAGGTCAATGACGACCCGATAAGACTTGCCATTGAAGGTCAAATAGGTGTATGGATTATTGCCATTTCTCCTTTCGATCTTGATTTCTGTGAAGGTCGAATCCGACAAGCCATAGCTGGACATTTCAAGGATCTTCTCAGGGTAATTGATCAGCCAATTGGCTTTCTGGATGACCGGCTGACCGATAAGACCGCCGAAGTTTGGAATTTGCTCCTTGAGTCCCACCATGTCCCCATTGAGCGCACGCGTTTTCTTGAACTCTATGTTTCCAATAGCCAGAGAGGCCACGCGCTCTCTTCCTAAACGCATCTTCCGCTTCGATGCACCCGAATACTTCGATTGTCGTCCAATGACCGTATCTCTTTGTATCAGTGATAAATCCGCTCCCGTATCGAACAAGTACTTGCCCGGTGTGCCATCCCGCGTCATGTCCAGCGCTACGATGCCCTTGTAGATCTCAAAATTTGTCTTCAGATAGAACTCCTCCGGTGCCGTGTTTCCGGCCTTTTGCAGCCTGGTTACGGAGCAGCCCGCCAGTAAGAGGACAATACAAAGGACGGATAGTTGGGATAATCTCATAGGTTGTTTTCGGCTTTCTGTTAGTACAAACTTGGTCGGATTACGAATGTTATTTCTTGCCTTAAGGCAAGAACTTCAACAACCGAAAGGAAGCAATCCCCAACCCTCTCCGCAATGCTCCAAGGAATATTAGTGCTTTTGCGCCATTCTGCGGCGCATCCGACTCAGAGATTGGGGCGTTATACCCAACAGACTGGCCAGCTGATGCTGAGGCACACGTTGAATAAGGTCCGGTCGCTTTTGCATCAGGCTCGCGTAGCGCTGTTCCGGAGAGGAGGTTTTGAAAGCATCGAAATCCACTTGCTCCTTCATCAAGAGCTCTTCTGACAAAATGCGGCAGAGTCGCTCAAACCTGGGGAATTTTTCAAACATGTCATCCTCCATGCTAGGGTCAGAAACCGTGACAATGGAATCCTCTACGCAAGCAACAAAGTACTCGGAAGGCGCCCCTGTGAGTACACAATGAGGGGTGAGGCCTTCCATCTCTGTGTAAAACGCCGTGGTTTTCTGCTCACCATCGATCACATAGTAAGAGCGTAGGCAGCCTTTCAGTACGAAGTAACCGTTTTGGGATCGCTGACCTGCTTCAAGCAAAACAGTTCCTTTATCAAAGGTCCGAAAAACATCCAAAGCCTCAATGGCCTCTTTCTCATCATGCTCAAGGTCCATGAACTTCCCAATAAAATCAAAAAGTAAGTCTTGCATACGACCGATTGATGTGCCGTCAAAGTTAGCAAGGGAACCCTTACCTTCTGCTCAGGTCCAGCCAAGGGATCACTCGACGCCCAACAAAGTGCCGTGAAGACTCTTACTTGGGTCAGCCTCATGGGCTTCTAGTTATCCGTGATTTTGTTGATCAACTTGATAAACAGAAAGCCCAGGATAAGAACAATGAAGATGAAGGTTGACAGTTCAAAAAGGTTCACCATGCTGTTGTTATTTACCAATTACTGAAGTGTTTGGAGGAGTCGTTCTCAGACCGATAGGATGTGTTCATCAAGCCCTGAGATGTGGTGGTTTGGTGTTTCGGCTTTACTTTTTAATCCTTCGAGCCATCGTTGATGCTGCTTCAATAGACCCTTCCTGATGAACCACTTGGCCAAGGAAGGCAACCAGCCCTGCTGCGTTTCTTCCGTGATCACTTTGCAGCCTTGGTGATCCGGTACAATGAGCCAGGCGTGATAAGCCAACAAGCCTGTTCCCCTAGCTATCCAAGCCAACCGCTGGTAGGGCTGGAACTCCTTCACCTCGGATGAGATGTTCGTATTGAAAGTCCGCCATTTGAAATTTACTGTGGGTGATAGGTGGGTGTCACCATCTTCCAGCTCTACATTGGAAGCGTCGTCATACCAATCCGGCCATGTAGCAGCATGTGTCAACCAAAACCAGATCCGTTCCGGTGAGGCCTCAATATGTATTTCGTTCCTTACATGAATCGCACTTCGAGAGGGGTCGTATGGCGACGGGAAGTTAATTGCATCGTTTGTCATTTGTTTCATGATTACTTGCCTCATTGTCGGGTTTGTCGAGCAAAAGGAGATCGTAATTCCTTTTTCGTAAAAGCACTTCATTTGAAGCCTTCAACTTTTCGATCGAAGCCTGCAGAATTCACGGTGAAACAGCCAATACCGCTCAAGTCAACTGTCTCTCACAGAATACCCAAAAGGTGTGAAGAATTCTTAACGGGAAAAAGGCAAGCATTCGTAGAAATAAGTTGAACTTCACCCAAAAGGAAATAGCACATCTTATGGCAGCAAAAGACCGCTTGATTGTAGACATGGACGGTGTCCTTGCAGATATCTATGAACAATACATCACCATGTATTCGGAAGAATCAGGAAAAAGAGTCTCAAAGCAAGACGTCCTGGGACAGTCAGAACTAGAAGCTTTTCCCAATAGCAAAGAATATCTGCGACGCCCCGGGTTCTTTCGAAATGCGCCAGTGATCGATGGGGCCATCAAGGTCCTGCAAGATCTGAATGAAGCGTATGAGGTTTTCATTGTTTCTTCAGCCATGGAGTTTCCCAATGGTCTCCAGGAGAAGTACTACTGGATGGAGGAGCACTTTCCCTTCATCTCATGGCGACAATTGGTCCTGTGCGGATCAAAGCAAGTGATCAGTGGAGACATCATGATTGACGACCACTTTAAAAATCTGGATTTCTTTGAAGGCAAAACCCTCCTCTTCACCCAACCCCATAACCACGGAGCGGATGAAAACGGGCATACCCGGGTGCTCGGGTGGGGAGAGGTGGCGAAGATGTTGCTGTAATGCTCTGACCGCCGGTTACCCAACCGAACCACGTCCAAAAATTCAGAAATT
>JBCCXG010000358.1:0-6650 GCA_039191945.1 Bacteroidota bacterium | reverse complement strand
CGACTTCGCTGTGACTGTAACCAAACGAGAAAAAGCCACCGGTGACGTATTGCTACCAGAGGCGGATATCGTCGTCAGTGGTGGCCGGGGCCTGAAAGGTCCGGAAAACTGGGGTGTCATTGAAGACCTGGCGAAGGAATTGGGTGCTGCGACGGGTTGTAGCAAGCCAGTATCGGACATGGACTGGAGGCCTCACCATGAACACGTGGGGCAGACTGGAGTAAAGGTTGCGCCCTCACTCTATGTAGCGGTCGGTATTTCGGGTGCGATCCAACATCTTGCGGGCGTCAATTCCTCCAAGTACATCCTGGTTGTTAACAAAGACAGTGAAGCACCTTTCTTCAAGGCGGCAGACTATGGCGTTGTCGGAGACGCTTTCGACGTGCTACCAAAGCTCACCGAAGCGATAAAAGCGAGCAAATAGCGAATGGCCGATAGAATAAAACTAGAAATACTCGGATTATCATCCAGTCAGTCTCAATCTGGCTCTTTTGCTTTGGTCTTAGGTGAAACAGGAGGAAATCGCAGATTACCCATCATCATTGGAATGTTTGAAGCGCAAGCCATCGCTATTGAAATTGAAAAAATTGCTCCGAATCGTCCGATGACCCACGATTTGTTTAGGTCCTTTGCGATGAACTTCAACTATGAAATTAAAGAGATCTACATCTCAGACCTGAAGGAAGGAGTCTTCTTCGCCAAGATCATTTGTGAAGGAGTTAACGGTCGAGTTGAGATTGACTCTAGACCTTCTGATGCCATTGCGATTGGTCTGCGATTCGGCGTGTCCATCTATACCAACGAAGACATATTGGAAGAGGCGGGAATCGTTTTGACTGATGAAGGCGATGCCGAGATCGCCAGCGAAATCGAGGAGTTGAAAGCGACGCAAGAGAACCCTCCTAAGCTTGGCGACTTATCATCGGAGAGACTGAGAGAGTTGCTCGACGAAGCGCTCAACAATGAGGACTACGAAGAAGCTGCCAAGCTTCGAGACGAACTGAACCGCCGAAACTGACCATGATTGCTCCAACCCCTATGAATCCCGACGTTTGGATTTCCTGAGAGCATTATTTGGCATTGCCTTTCTGATAGGTATCGCATATCTGTTTTCCAGGGATCGAAAGCACATTGATTGGAGATTGGTCTTGACGGGGGTTGTCTTGCAGATCGTCTTTGGTCTCCTCATTACCCAAGTTCCGTTTGTGAAGCTCGCCTTCAATTGGATCAGTGCGCAATTTGTGGCTTTCTTGGGCTTTTCGCAGGAGGGCGCTGCCTTTCTGTTTGGCGACTTGGTGGATCAAGAGAAGTCCGGCTTTTTGTTCGCGCTTCAGGTCCTACCCACCGTGATCTTTTTCTCTACCATTACCACAGGGTTGTACTACCTGGGTGTCTTGCAGTGGGTGGTCAAGGGGATAGCCTGGATTATGGCAAGATCGATGCGACTATCTGGCGCTGAGGCGCTTTCTGCTGCCGGTAACATCTTCTTAGGTCAGACGGAAGCTCCGTTATTGGTCCGTCCGTTCGTGCCCAAGATGACCCAATCTGAACTTATGTGCCTCATGACGGGGGGTATGGCAACGATTGCTGGCGGGGTGCTGGCCGGCTACGTCACTTTCTTAGGAGGGGCAGACCCCGTAGAACAGGAGCGCTTTGCGGTGTATCTGATCAGTGCCTCTATCATGAATGCTCCGGTAGCCATCGTGATGGCCAAAATCATGGTGCCCGAAATCTATCAAGATAAGATCAACAAAGACCTTACTGTCTCCTCGTCCTCTATGGGGGCAAACCTCATTGATGCACTTGCCATCGGAGCGGCTGAGGGACTCAAGCTGGCGCTGAACATAGGAGCGATGCTCCTGGCTTTCATTGCCTTGATCGCAGCAATTAACGCATTTTTGATGTTTGTGGGAGACATTTTCTCTTTGAACGAGGTGATTGTCGCAGCAACTAACGGCACATTTGACGGCCTATCCATGGAGTATCTACTTGGGCAGATCTTTAGGGTATTTGCTTTTGCCATGGGAGTGGATTGGTCCGAGGCGCTGCAGGTCGGTAGTCTTTTGGGACAGAAGGTTGCGGTCAATGAGTTTGTGGCGTACCTGGGCCTGTCTGAGCTGATGGATCAAGGTGCACTAAGTGAAAAGTCAATCGTCATATCCACCTACGCCCTCTGCGGTTTTGCCAACTTCAGCTCAATCGCTATCCAGATCGGCGGCATCGGTGGCATGGCCCCTTCTCAGCAAGGCAATATTTCGAAATTAGGTTTTCGGGCGCTGCTCGCGGCTACCATCGCTACCATGATGACGGGTACGATCGCCGGCGTACTTATGGTTTGAACACGCGCTCGCTCGTATTTTCGTTATCTTTAGTAGAGATTTACGAGAATGCAGACAGCAGTTTCAAAACGATTGATCAACGTAGAGGAATACTATTGGATGGCGGAAGTGGGGATTTTGAAGCCCACTGATCATGTAGAATTGATCAATGGAGAGATCATAGAGAAGATAAGTCCGGTAGGAAGCAAACACGCAAGCGTGGTGGGAAGAATGACCGGCTTAGTAGTCAGATTAATTGGCCATCAATACATGGTTAGGATTCAGAGCCCAGTGCGCCTGAGTGCCGACAGTGAACCAGAGCCAGATTTGGCAATTGTAGCTTCAAAAGAGGATGACTATGCTGATGCTCACCCAGGCCCTTTCGATATTCATTTAATTATGGAAGTGGCCCACACCACACTGGAGTACGATCAGACGACAAAGCTCAAGTTATATGCCTCGAGCGGTATCCCCTGTTATTGGGTTGTAAACATTCCGGAAAACCAGATTGAGGTTTACACAAATCCTGAAAAAGGAGACTATAAAAACAAGGAAGTCTTTTCAAGTAAAGGTGAGATTCCGTTGTTGGGTACCCATCTAAGCTTTGAGCAAGTTTTGAAGTAGAGCCATAGCAGCCACTTTGCACAGACCCTGACAATCTTGGCAAACTATCAACCGCTCTTTGATTTCATCCGTTCTCAATATCCTTTGAAGGAGCGGGTATACTTACACGAGCCATCTTTCAAAGACAAAGAGCGCGAGTACTTGCTAGATGCGCTGGATAGCAAGATCGTCTCTACGGTGGGGCCTTATGCTCAGCGCCTTGAAGCCCAATTAGCTGTTTACACTGGGGCCCAACATGCGGTGGCGCTGAACTCTGGAACTTCTGCGTTGCATCTGTCTTTGAAATTGGCAGGCCTGAAGCCGGGGGAGGAGGTAATTACACAGGCCCTTACCTATGTGGCGACGGTGAACCCGATATCCTACGAAGGCGGTATACCCTTGTTTCTGGATGTGGATAAAGATACGATGGGCCTGTCGCCTGCGGCCCTCAAGATGTTTATCGAAGAGTTTTGTGAAGATTTTGGTAATGGACTGCACAACAAGCGAACGGGCCGGAGAATCGCCGCCTGCATGCCCATGCACACCTTTGGCTATCCTTGTCGGATCGATGAGATTCAGTCGATCTGTGAGGCATATGGCGTACCTCTGGTCGAAGATGCAGCAGAGGCTATCGGATCAAGCTACAATGGGCGATGGCTTGGGACCTACGGTATGGTGGGTGCTTACAGCTTCAACGGCAACAAGACGATCACTAGTGGCGGGGGAGGAGCATTGATCACCGAAAATGAACGTCTCGCAAAACAAGCGAGGCATCTTTCTTCACAAGCCAAAGTACCGCATGCCTGGGAAAGCTATCATGATGCCATCGGTCAGAATACTCGCATGCCAAGCCTCAACGCTGCCTTGGCGTGCGCTCAGTTGGAAAGGTTGGATGAGATGCTGCGAGCGAAACGGGAATTATCTGAGGAATATCAGCAAGTATTTCGTGGAAACCAATTGGGGTTTGTCAAGGAGATCGAAGGTGCGAGCGCCAACCATTGGCTCAATGCGATCATCCTGCGGGATAAGAGCGCACGGAATGAGTTTCTGGAGGCAGCTTCTGCCAAAGCCATTGAATGTCGCCCCTTGTGGCAGCTGATGTCCGATCTCCCGATGTACAGCCACTGCGAAGCTGATAGCCTGGAGCATAGCAGATACCTACAGGAGCGGGTGGTCGCCTTACCCAGTTCCGTCCCCGTTGGCTAGTCAAAGAACTCCTTGATCACTTCTTTGTCCGTTGGTGGAGTCAAGAGGCTCACAACAATCAAAGTCGTCAAGGATACGAGAATGGCAGGGATAGCAATGAAGTCTGTATCAAAAGGGAATTTCATGATACCCAGATCCAGGCCCGACTCCGCAAAGACCTTGTTCAATACCCCGATGATCAAGACCGTGAGCATGCCACCGGCGATCGAAGCCACCCCGCCTTGTCTGGTTACGCGCTTCCAGAAGAAAGCTGCAAGCAGTGGCGGAGCCAAAGATGCTCCGATCATGGTATAGGATAGGAAGGCCATCTCTAATATGGTCGTGAATTGTGTGACCATCAAGAAGGCCATCACGCCAAGCACCACGACGGCCACGCGTTGATAGCGCACCTTCTGTTTCGCATCCAAGTCTTTGACAAAGTACTTCTCGATGAGATCTCGGGTTGTGTTTGTCGATGTGACCATTAAGAAAGTGTTGCCGGTCGAGAGGATGATAGCAACGCCACCCGCGAAAAGAATAGAGCCCACTGCTGCGGGCAGTTGTTCGAATCCGATGCGAAGGATGATCTCTTCCGACATCGCGCGGTTGATTGCGCCGTCTGCCATGAAGAATCGAGGGTCATCCGCATAGATCGCGAACCCGATCACTGCTAATGCACACATCAGGAACTCGATGATCACCACTCCCACGAACATCCCGAAAACTGCTTGCTTAGCTGACTTGGCGTCTTTGGCCGAAGAAAACTTTTGGTAGACACTGCTCTCGCTAAGCAATAGCAAAAGGGTGGGGAGCAAAATTCCGAGGTACCATAGTGGCTCATGTCCACCAATCACCTTGAGGTGATCCGGACTGACCGCGTTGATCGTTGTTGTGACTTCGCCCCATCCACCGTGTGCGGACAAGGCGAAAGGGATCGCCATGACAATGGCAATGATCATGATCACGCCATTGAAAATATCAATAGAGACGATCGAGACCATCCCCGCTGTCGCAGTGAAACCGATCACCACGATACAAGTGATAATGGTACCCATCTCAGGCGTGATAGCACCCTCCGTGAGAATGGCCAACAGTCGGCCGCCGCCCTTGAACTGGTAGCCGGCGATGATCAGGTAGGCAATGATGATGGTGATGGTCCCGAGAAGTCGGGCAATTGGCGAGTACCGTTTTTCGAGCAGGTCAGTGAGGGTGTATTGAGAGATCTTACGGACCCGCGCCGCTATGAAGTAGACGACCAATATGCCCAGCCAAGCCCCCGCAGAAAACCAAAGCTCAGAAAATCCCGTCCTGAAGGTGAGTCCAGCAGTACCAAAGAGGCTACCCGATCCAATCCAGGTCGTGACTAGTGTGCCCACCAACAAATAGACCGGCACATTTCGCCCAGCCACTACGAAGTCCTCTTCGTCCTTGACTCCCCGACTTTTGTAAATGATGATTCCCGTAAGGACCAATATGTAGAGAGCGGTGACGACAATGTAGATCATGGTTAGGCTATTAGTCGACCTCGAAGATAAGCAAGTTGACGAGTTGATGCGCCAACCGCGGGTTGATAGGTTGATTAGTTTTTTCGGTGTTCGGAGACTTCCCGTCCTCGGATCCAGAGAACTCGCAACCTGCCCTTCTGCGGATGCCCGCAGCCGAATCATGGTGTTGACGAGGGCGGCGCTGCACAGTTTCCTAGAAAAGTGACTCCAAGTCGACTCTGCTTTACCAATACAAGCCTATGTGCCAATTATACAGGTGCTGGGACACTGGTCATTGGTTTTGTGGCCTCAGAGTCCCCAGTGAGCGAAAGCTGGACTCAACGATTTCCTGAGAATGAAGCTGAGGATACTCAAAAACGAGACATCGAGTTTCTAAGGTCCTGACATCAAATTCTTCCCGATCCAGGATCATTTGTTGTTTGTTAGTTCTTTTTTTCTTATGTTATCGATGAGAGTGCCAAGGTGCTCTCAATACCAAACAACAGAAGTTTTTCAAGATCAAAACAACAAAGCACATGGATTTGCAAGCGCAACTGCAGTACTGCAAAATTTGCCAAAACAGAACGCTAGACGTAAACATCGGATTGGTGTGTGGCCTGACCCAAGCTAAGCCAACTTTTGAGAATAATTGCGTGGATTTCAAGCCGGATGAGGAGGAAGCTAATCGCCTGATCGCCCGAGAAAAAGCGATCGAAGCCGAAGAAAATGAGGGTGGTTTGTTCGGGCCGGAGAAAGCAGGCATTCAAAAAGGTGTAACAGGAGGTCTTATCATGATTGTCATCGCGATCGTCTGGTTCTTCGGAGGTTTGGCTGCAGGTTATTTATTCTATTACCCTCCGATCCTCTTGGTCCTCGGTTTGTACGCATTGGTCAAGGGTCTGATCAAAAGAAATTATAGTGGGGAGAAAGCGGGCTGACGCCTGTATGCTTTTGGCTCGAAGCACTGACCTATCTAACTAGCCCGGATAGGAGCGGCATCGGCGGGGCCTACCGGGGAACCCAGAGTTGTGAATGACCCAAGAGTGTCCTTTGATGCTGG
>JBCCXG010000357.1:0-6653 GCA_039191945.1 Bacteroidota bacterium | reverse complement strand
CACGCCTACCAGTGTTGGCGTTGTAACGGACGAGGAAATTGAAGATTACGCGGTCACAGACGTTGTAGACAGCTTCAACCGGCTGGCCAATGTTCGCATGCTTGACAGCCAGGGCGGCATATGGATCCCAAAACCAAACCATCCACCAGTGGATCGAGACAACTATTCCGTAATCCGATCCTGGAGCTGCTGACCAGAACGCATATCTCCGTTACGCTCATATTGTATACCGCATTGCCTGCTATCCTGTTGATCTACGGATTCAACAAAGGTCATTTGACAGCGGGCAGTGCTATCACTTTGTTTTTGTCGGGAATTGTGGCATTCACTCTTGTGGAGTATCTCATGCACCGTTTCTTGTTTCATCTCGAGCCGACTTCGGAGTTTCGCAAAAGATTTGCCCATATCGTCCATGGTAGCCACCATGAGTTCCCAAGGGATAAAGCACGGATTTCGATGCCTCCACTGCCGAGCGTCTTGTTGGCCACCTTCTTTTTCTTGTTCTTCAGGCTACTACTCGGGTCATACGTTTTTGGATTCCTCCCGGGATTCTACTTTGGATACATGGTCTACTCGGGGATACACTATGCGGTCCATGCCTATCAGCCCCCTAAAAACTTCCTGAGGATCCTGTGGATTCATCATGGCATTCACCACTACAAGGATCCAGATCATGCTTTCGGAGTCTCTACGCCCTTCTGGGACATGCTGTTCCGGACGATGCCTAAGCGGTAGTAAGACAAGAGTTCGTTATGCTTTGAAATGTTAAGATTACCAGGGCTTCTTTTCTTGGGCCTTTGATCCGTTATTCTTTATCTTTTTTTGGACTGAAGGAGACGGTTCTAGGACCTTAAAGGCGGCATCTCGGATCAAATAGTATAGGTCAGAGACTAATGAGGCGAATATGGGTCGTCGGCCGGGCATTTTCTCACTATTAAAGTTAATTTTATTTAAGACAAAGGCCAAACGACCTTTCGGCACATCAAAAACCGCCACATCAGAACTAATTTTCCCACAAAGGGTTGATTAAAGACAAACCACTGCTATGATAGGCCATCGATTTACAGAATTTATCCCTGAAAAGGATCCGCAAAAGTCGGCGTTTGACAATCTCTTGCAGATCTTCCTGCAGCTAATGGTGGTTACCTCAGGTGATGTGGATGAAGCGCTTAGTTGGCTGACCAACCTAGACCGACAGTACAATATCTCCAATGACGAATATGGCATTGGTGACTTCATCGATGATCTCAAGTCCAAAGGCTACATCACGGAAGACAATCAAAAAGGTAGCTTCGAGCTCACCGCCAAAAGCGAGCAAGAAATCAGGAAAAGCTCACTGGAGGAGATCTTTGGTAAGCTGAAAAAGAGTGGACGCGGAAATCATCAGACCAATCATTCTGGACTTGGGGATGAGCTCTCCACTGATTTCAGGGAATTTCAGTTTGGCGACTCACCGGAGCAGATCGAATTGACTGAAAGTTTGAAAAACGCCCAAATCAACCATGGATTTGGGGACTTCATGCTGACCGAAAATGACTTAGAGATCCGGGAGCGCGAATTCAAAACACAGACGTCCACGGTGCTGATGATTGACATCAGTCACTCCATGATACTTTATGGAGAGGACAGGATCACGCCTGCAAAGAAAGTAGCGATGGCGCTAGCGGAGCTGATCACCAAAAAGTACCCAAAGGATACTTTGGACATCATCGTTTTTGGCAATGACGCCTGGCAAATTGAAATCAAGGATCTGCCCTACCTTAGTGTGGGACCCTATCATACCAATACGGTAGCAGGCCTGGAACTGGCCATGGATATCCTCCGGCGCCGAAAAAACAAAAACAAGCAGATCTTTATGATCACCGATGGTAAACCCACTTGCCTGAAAGTCGGAATCAAGTACTATAAAAACAGCTTCGGACTGGATCCGAAGATTCTCAATAAAACACTAAATCTGGCTGCTCAATGTCGGCGAATACACATTCCAATCACGACATTTATGATTGCTTCAGACCCATATTTGAAGCAATTTGTCAGAGAGTTCACCCAAGTGAACAATGGCAACGCCTACTATAGCAGTCTCAAAGGCCTCGGAGATCTGATATTCGAGGACTATCGCAGAAATCGCAGAAAGAACCTTTAAATCATCGATTTTACGGATGAAGTATGAAAGCATCCCCGCAGAAAAGCTGAGGGGAATCAAGACGCTGGGCGAACTACGTAGTGCAGGTTACCAGCCGCAAAGTGTGAAGGATGAGCTTCGAAAGAACCTTATCAAAAACCTCGAATCAGGTAAAAACGTCTTTGAGGGCATCTGGGGCTACGAAGACTCCGTGATTCCCGATATAGAAAGGGCAATCCTGGCAAAGCACAATATCAATTTCCTGGGTTTGAGAGGACAAGCGAAAACTCGCATCGCCAGGACGATGACCCAGCTGCTCGATCCCTATATGCCGATCGTCGAGGGGTCAGTGTTGAATGACGATCCCTTTAGTCCTCTTTCCCGCTATGCCAGGGACCTCATAGAGGAAAAGGGCGACGACACACCCATTGCATGGGTACACCATTCAGAGCGTTATACGGAGAAGCTGGCCACGCCAGACGTGACCATTGCCGACTTGATTGGCGACGTGGATCCGATCAAAGCAGCCAGTCTCAAACTCCCTTATTCCGATGAGCGAGTGATCCACTATGGATTGATCCCACGCTCTCATCGAGCAATCTTTGTGATCAATGAGCTACCCGATTTACAAGCTCGAATTCAAGTAGCATTGTTCAACATACTGCAAGAGGGAGATATCCAGATACGAGGTTTCAAATTGCGCCTCCCTCTCGATGTACAATTTGTCTTCACTGCTAATCCTGAAGACTATACCAATCGTGGTAGTATCGTCACGCCATTGAAAGACCGCATCGATAGCCAGATCATCACGCACTATCCAAAAAGTATCGAAATCGGCAAGAAAATCACGCACCAAGAGGCAAGACTGGAGGATATTCAGTCCTCTAGCATACACGTGTTTGAGCTTGCCAAGGACCTCGTCGAGCAAATTGCGTTCGAAGCTCGAGAGAGTGAGTACGTCGATGCGAAGAGTGGCGTGTCGGCTCGACTCACGATCTCAGCCTACGAGACCTTGATGAGCAGCGCAGAGCGCCGAAGGCTGCTGGCCGGCGAAAAACAAGTGAATGTACGGGTGTCTGATCTGATTTGTGCGGTCCCAGCGATTACAGGAAAAGTGGAGCTTGTCTACGAAGGCGAACAAGAGGGTCCTGGTATCGTGGCCAATAACCTCATAGGGAAGGCCATTCGTAAGCAGTTCACCAATTATTTTCCCGATCCAGAATCGATTAGGAAAAGAAAGGAAGCACATAACCCCTACCAAGCCATTACTGACTGGTTTGGAAAGGGCAATATGGTCGATCTCTTGTACGGTTTCTCAAGCAACGAGTACCAGAAAGAGCTCAGAAACGTACCCGGGCTCGAGGCCTTGATAAACAACTACCATAAGAAGAATGACCCTGCGATGAAGCTCTTCCTCATGGAGTTTGCGCTCTACGGGCTGGCGGAGTACAGTATGCTGAGTAAGCACAATTTAGAAAAGGGGATGCAGTTCAAAGATCTGTTGAGTTCGATGTTCTCCATGCCCGACCCGGAAGACGAGGACGAGGACGATTATTAATTCCCCCAGGCCGGGAACGTAATCGGCAAAAATGAAAATACGACGGACAAAAACCCGTTGGATTTTGTAGGTTTGATTTGATACACTAAATCTTCATGGACATGGATCTTGTGGAGTTGAGAAAATTGGTTCGAGACGGTGAGAATGACAAGGTTGAATTCAAGCGCAAGATCCGCCATCCAGAAAAGGTCATCCGAGAAGTAGTGGCTTTTGCAAACTCCGATGGTGGACACTTGCTGGTAGGCGTAGAAGACAATGGCGACCTACCCGGTTTAAAATTCGCTGAGGAAGAGGAATACGTACTATCGAAAGCCATTCACGACCTGTGCCGCCCTGATATCTCCTTTACTGTGGAGTCGATTGAGGTAGCTCCGGAGCGATCAGTTTTGCATTACTACATCGCGGAAAGTGAGAAAAAACCGCACTTCGCATTCTTAAATAAAGCCCACCGATTCGGGAAAGTCTTTGTCCGGGTCGGAGATCGATCGATTCAGGCGAGCAAGGAATTCAGAAAGCTGCTGAAAGGAGAGCAGAAAGGAACGCATCGAAGTTTCAACTACGGTAAGTACGAAAAGCTCTTGTTGAACTATCTTGGCTCTCATGAATACATCACCTTAAAGGAGTTTTGTGCTGCCTCTCAGCTTAGCATACAGCAGGCATCAGATGTTGTCATCGATCTCGCGCTCAATCATGTGATCAAGATCGTGCCTAGAGAACAAGAAGATTGGTATGTCTTTGCTGACTCTTAGAGGCAACACAACCCAACAAACCCTGACCATTGATTAAATCCCTTACCCTCATTTTTTGCCAAAATGCCAAGAACTACTAGAGAGAAAAAGATCTTTGTTCTCGATACATCTGTGATCCTTTATTCACACGACTCCATCCTTAACTTCGCCGAACATGACATAGGCATCCCAATCACGGTACTGGAGGAGTTAGACCAGTTCAAAAAGGGCAACGATACCAAGAACTTTGAAGCCAGAGAGTTTACACGGCTACTGGACAAACTAGCAGACGGGCACATGCTGCAGGAGTGGATCCCGCTCAATGGGAAGACCAAAGGCAAGTTCAAGGTGCTGATGGAGACCAATAGCCCCGTGGACGCCCGAAAAATCTTCAATGATCAAAAAAATGATCACCGAATACTCAATGCGGCTCTTGCCTTAAAGGATGTCGAAAAAGACAGGAAAATAATTCTGGTATCCAAAGACATCAACCTTCGCCTCAAGGCAAAATCTTTGGACCTACAGGCGGAGGACTACGAAACCGGTAAGATCAAAAATGTAAGTACGCTCCATACGGGTAAGACCGCCTTGGAGGGTGTGGAGAGCGAGGCCATAGATATCCTGTTCAAAGAGGGTTCTGTCGACAAGAAGCTCATACTAGGGCGCAAGAAGGGGTTGGCCAACGAATTTTTCATCCTCAGGAGTGACAAAAACTCCGTACTGGCCAGGTACAATGCCGGTGAAAAGACCGTGGAGAAAGTAGATAAAGTCTCCGTCTATGGTATCAAACCAAAAAACGCCGAACAAACCTTTGCCATCAACGCGATGCTCAATCCTGATGTACGCTTGGTCTCCGTCAATGGCGTGGCCGGTACCGGGAAGACCCTTTTGGCACTAGCGTCAGCCCTTGAACAACGTAGAAACTTCAAGCAAATCTATCTCGCAAGGCCTATCGTCCCGCTGAGTAACAAGGACATTGGCTATTTGCCTGGCGATATTAAATCCAAGCTCAATCCTTACATGGAGCCGCTCTGGGACAATCTTAAGTTCATCCAAAACCAATACCCTGAAGGTGACAAGGAGAACAAGCGGATCACGGACATGGTCAATCAGGAAAAGCTGGTCATCACGCCACTCGCTTATATCAGAGGCAGGAGCTTGTCGAATATTTTTTTCATCGTCGATGAAGCGCAAAACCTCACCCCTCACGAGATCAAGACGATCATCACGCGCGCAGGAGAAAACACCAAGATCATTTTCACGGGAGACATCTATCAAATTGATACGCCCTACCTAGACTCTCAGTCCAATGGCTTGTCTTACCTCATCGACCGTATCCAGGACGAGCCCATCTACGCTCATGTTACCCTGGAAAAGGGTGAACGCTCAGAATTGGCCAATTTGGCCAATGATTTGCTTTAGAGCTGGTATCCTAAGCACAATGGCTTTTTGGGATTCGAACATATCAGCAAGAAAATCCTATGGAACCGAAAAAACCGGATAGAAGAGATTTCATCAAGCATTCGACTGCTTTGGCCCTAGCGGGCTGGACTTTTTCAGCTACGGATCAGGTCTATACTCGCAACCCAACACAGGACAATGATTTGTTCATAATAGGACCGAAAAGTGGATTCAGTCCGCAGGTAGGGACATTGGTGTCGATGATGAATTGGACAAGAAAGATCACCACCTCCACGGTGGCCGAACTCAGCATGAAGGATTTGGACTTCCTGATAGATCCTACAGCCAATACCATTGGAGCATTGCTGCGGCATACGATAGCACAAGAAAAAGAATGTCAGATTCAAACCTTTGCATGGGACAGAGCCGAAGTTATTAATGAGACCGACTTGGTTGCCGGATCCCTGGGAAATGATGCCAGGCAACACATCCAAGGAAACGAGATCGAATTCTATCTGGAGAAACTCAGATCGGTACGTGAGACATCAATCGGAGAATTGAAGAACCGGGACGACGCTTGGTTGATGGAAATAGGCCATCACCATCCCTGGGGAATACCTGTCAACAACTATTGTCAGTGGTTTCATGTACTCGAGCATGAATGTCAGCACGTTGGGCAAATCGCCTTGATCAAGAACCGGCTCCTAGCTCCAAGAAATGACTGGATCCATTCGTTAGGGTGAGCATCAACAAAAAACCCTCCGTTTCAGGAGGGTTTCGAACAGTTTTTAGGTTAATGTAAAACAGTGGTTTAAAATACCCCGGTACAAGTGCCCGTATCGAT
>JBCCXG010000356.1:0-6684 GCA_039191945.1 Bacteroidota bacterium | reverse complement strand
GTCGGGTCGAAGAGTTGGCCGCTGAGAATGATCTTGTGATCGGCGGACAGGAAGATTTTGAAGTGGTCGGGGCAAAAAGAGAAGCTGGCGCCTTCTATGCGCCGCTCGTCTTTAGAAACAATGACCCTTTCCGCCGAACATCAGTCCACTCCACCGAGGCCTTTGGACCCGTCAGTACCATATTGCCCTATAAGACTTTGGATGAGGCCATCGAGTTATCGCGGATGGGCAAGGGGTCGTTGGTCAGCTCGATTTGCACCTATGATGATCAGATCGCCAAGCAATTTGTGTTGGAGGTTGCCTCCCACCATGGTCGGATATTGGTCCTCAATCGCGAGAGCGCAATGGAAAGTACAGGTCACGGTTCGCCGATGCCCTTGCTCTCTCATGGAGGTCCGGGCCGTGCCGGGGGTGGAGAGGAAATGGGCGGTACACGTGGGGTGATGCATTATTTGCAGCGCTGCGCGATCCAGGGGTCTCTGACGACACTGACCGCAATTACTGAGCAATACCAGCCGGGTGCCCGCGTGGTGGAGACACCACAACATCCGTTTAGGTATTACTATGAGGAGATCGAGCCCGGTATGTCAGTCCTCACGCACAAGCGCACGGTGACTGACTCCGATATCATCAATTTTGCTAACCTCACTTGGGATCACTTCTATGCACACACGGACATTACCTCTTTGCGCGGGACGATCTTTGAGAAGCGAGCGGCGCACGGCTACTTCCTTTTGTCAGCAGGAGCAGGCCTCTTCGTCCATCCCGCGAAAGGACCGGTCGGCGCCAACTATGGATTAGATGAGTGCCGCTTTTTGCGTCCCATCTATCACAACGATACCATTCAGGTTCGACTCACGTGCAAGGAGAAGGTTGACCGGGACAGCAGGGGGCGTGAATTCCCTTCTGGAGTGGTCAAATGGTATGAGGAGATATTAGATGCTGATGGAGAGCTGGTGGCATTTGCCACGATTCTGACACTGGTGCAAAAGCAATGCCCCTTCCACGACGTGGACGGCGCATTCATCGAGACCCATTTGGCAAAACTCAAGGAGGATACTCAACCCGAATGGGGTCTCATGACCGCTCAACACATGGTCGAACACTTAGAGTATTTCATTCGATTGGCTATGAGCCAGGAGCCTTTGGAGGTCATCACGCCCGAGAAGCATATGGAGAAGGTACAGGATTCTCTTTGGAACTATAAGCCCATGCCTAGGGGCTTTGACCATCCCCTTTTGAGAAAAGGTGAGACGGAGGATCTGAAATGTGACGACCTTGAGGCGGCAAAGCAAGCCCTGCTAGCGTCCTGGGAGGCTTTCCAAGCGTTTTCCCGCGAGCACCCGAGCGTGAAGACCACCCATTCGGTCTTTGGCTCATTGGACTGGGAGCAATGGGAGCTGCTCAATCGCAAACACTTTGACCATCACTTCAGGCAATTTGGACTGATCACACAACCTACTTAAGCTTATTTATGGAGTCTTACGTCAATCGGATCGATACAAGCAGTGGCATCACCACCATTGAGTTTTTCCACCCTTCTCACAATTCGCTCCCCAGCGAGGTGCTTTCACGGCTCGCCAGCACCATCACCCAATGTGGTACAGATGATGAGGTTTCTGTTATCATCCTCCAAAGTGGTGGTAACCGGACGTTCTGCGCGGGAGCGAGCTTCGATGAGTTGGTCAAAATTGATGACTTTGAGGAGGGGCATCGGTTCTTCATGGGCTTTGCGCATGTGATCAATGCTTGCCGTAGGTGTCCAAAGCTCATTATCGGGCGAGTCCAGGGCAAGGCCGTGGGCGGAGGGGTTGGCCTTGCGTCCGCTGTTGACTATTGTCTAGCCACGCAGTACGCCGCGGTCAAACTGAGTGAATTGAATGTCGGGATCGGTCCCTTTGTGGTGGGACCGGCGGTGGAGCGCAAGATTGGTCTATCGGCCATGAGTGAGATGGCTATCAATGCCAATGAGTTTTATTCCGCCCAGTGGGCCAAAGACAAAGGGTTATTTACGCGGGTATATGAGGAAATTGATGAGCTAGATGCTGCGGTACAATCACTGGCCAACTATTTGGTACAGACCAATCCAGAAGCACGATCGCAGCTGAAGCGAGTCTTTTGGGAATCATGTGATCACTGGGACGATCTGCTCAAAGAAAGAGCTGCAATAAGCGGTCGACTGGTGCTTTCTGACTTTACGAAGAAGGCCCTGGCTAGGTATCAATGAGTTCTTGATGCACCGCACCAAGGAACGAGGAACAAAGATCTGAGAACTATATGATTTATTCTTTCAAGGGCTTTGTCCCAGTCATTCACGAGACAGCTTTCGTTCATCCCCAGGCTGCAGTGACTGGTGATGTGAGGATTGGTAGGGACGTGTATATCGGACCGGGTGCTGCGATCCGGGGAGACTGGGGCACGATCATCATCGAAGATGGCTGCAACGTTCAGGAGAATTGTACGCTTCACATGTTTCCGGGCAAGGCGGTCATCTTGCGCGAGGCAGCCCATATTGGCCATGGCGCTGTGATCCACGGTGCTGAGATCGGCCGTAATGCATTGGTCGGCATGAATGCGGTTGTGATGGATAATGCGGTGATCGGTGCGGAGAGTATTATCGGAGCTTTGGCCTTTGTGAAGGGTGAGGAGACCATCCCTAAGAGGAGTCTGGTGGTCGGCAACCCGGCGAAGATCGTCAAAGAAGTCTCTGATGACATGATCGCATGGAAGACGGAGGGAACGCGGATCTATCAACAGTTGCCTGAAGACTGCCATCGGACTTTGCAAACTGTCGAGCCTTTGAGGGAAGTACCACCTGATCGGGCCGCACCACGGATGAAGGTAGACTTTAAACCCCTGAAAGAAGGTCATGGTGACAAGTCCGGTTAGTCCTTTTTTCAAGGCACCGCGTTCCAATCGCAGACAAACATTACCGGTTAGGTAGACAGAGGGGTGCCCAGTTGATTACTTATTTTTCTGTCTGCCGGCTTTCTTCAAGGCCTCGTGGATGATCCATTCCAACTGACCGTTAGTACTTCTGAATTCGTCTGCAGCCCATTTTTCTACGGCTTCCAACATGTCCTCATTGATGCGTAAGGCAAACGGCTTCTTTTTCGCCATAGCTACACTATTCTTTCTCCATCATTTTCGTCATGGCTTGTCGCAGTGCCTCTGGGCGCTGTGTGCCGATGAGTAGTGATTTCCCTGATCCATACTTTAATTTTACTCCAAAATCACCCCATATGCTGAAGGATCGAAGCTTTTTGCCCCACCCGAAGTGCAGACCCCATCCGCCGAAGTCCTGAATCCGACGAAATTTCCGGACTTCCCAGCTTTCAATTTCCGTGCGTTCTATACGGTTGCTCTTTTGAATGAACGGGGGGAAGCGATAAGTAAGTGCTTCTTTGGTTACGACGATCTCGATCCGGGTGGCGATCAAGATGTAGCTCATCAGTATCATAGCTAGGGTGGTAAATCCAATGACGATGAGCAAATCTTCATCAGACATCGGACGATCTCCCCAAGGCTCGCCACCCCCAATTTGGACGGTAACTCCGTAGATCAGCGGGCCGAGGGTGGTCACGCCAACGAAAACCAGCAGCCAGATGACCAGGGTTTGGTTTGGTCGCTGGGTTTCTTTGAATAGCTCGTCGGTGTATCTCATGACTACTGATGTAAGGTGCCAGCATTCACTACGGGAGCGATGTCTTTATCGGCACAGAGTACGACCATCAAGTTGCTGACCATAGCCGCCTTTCGTTCTTCATCTAGTTCGATGATATCTTGATCTGAGAGCTGGGCCAGAGCCATGTCAACCATCCCGACGGCCCCTTCCACGATTTTGTGTCGGGCAGCGACGATGGCGGCTGCTTGTTGTCTACGGAGCATAGCACCAGCGATCTCGCTCGCATAAGCCAGGTAGCCAATTCGGGCTTCTATGACTTCAATACCCGCGATAGCTAGCCGGTCACCGAGCTGCTTTTCTAGCGCGTGATTGACCTCGTCCATGCCGGATCGCAAGGTGATTTCTGCGTCGTTGTCATTGAAGTTGTCATACGGGTATTTTGCAGCCAGCTTCCGTACGGCCGCATCACTCTGGACTTTTACAAAGAGCTCATAGTCGTTGACTTCGAAGGCCGCCATGAAAGTATCTTTGACCCGCCAGACCAGGATGACGCTGATCAGGATCGGATTTCCTTCTTTGTCATTGACCTTGACACGCTCACTGTCAAAGTTGCGTGCGCGCAGTGAGATATCTTGTTTGGTGTAGAAAGGATTAACCCAGAAAAACCCGTTCTTCTTGACTGTCCCGATGTATTCACCAAAAAGCACCAGGACCTTGGAGCTATTGGGATTGAGGTAAAAGAAACCGGGTGCCAGGAAGAAAACGAGAAAGCCGACCGCAAAAATGGGGAGCTTCAAAAGGATA
The DNA here is from genome assembly GCA_039191945.1 of Bacteroidota bacterium. Lineage (GTDB taxonomy): Bacteria > Bacteroidota > Bacteroidia > Cytophagales > Cyclobacteriaceae > JAWPMT01. The sequence continues at coordinate 2,255 of JBCCXG010000356.1, read as the reverse complement.
AAGGTGAAAAGGCTACTGAAGAAGACAATCAATACGAGGAAGAGCATGATGTAGCCTGACATGGGGTGGACCTCTTTTTCTTTCATGGTACTAAAATGATATTAAAATGATATTACTTGTATATCTCTTCTACGAAAGATTTGTCAAAGGGTTGGATGGTTGAGCTGGGTTGAGCCAGTATTTTCACAAGATGTTGACATTTTTGGAAACCCTTTACGTTAACAATTAGTACAGACCTGCACATGATCTTCGATTTCTTTTTAGTAGCGCTGGCCTTTTACTTGGCGATCCCAGGAGTGGTTGCTTATGCTGCGGCGAGCTACGGGAGGTCTTTCTGGTTCTGGTTTGCGATGGGCGTGTTTTTGCCGATCATCAGCCATTTTTGGTTGGGCGTTTTGATCGCGAGGGATATCAGGGCCAAGAAATTGATCGCCATGATGAAAAAAGAGGACATCGAGTACATGGAAGGAGAGATTCGCAAGCTGGAGGTCAGGGATTCTACCCGCCGCGTCTCTTCCAATTAGGGGCCTCTTGATCATAATCAATTTTCATTTTGATCTGTATCATGATTTTTTGTTAGGTCTTCACATACCTTCATTTCGGGGTAATCCCACAGACTGTTAAATCCCGAAAAAGATGAAAAAGATATTGGTACCCACGGATTTCTCGACATGCGCGGACAATGCTGTCAATGTCGCACTCGAGGTTGCGCAGAAAGTAAAAGCGGAAATTCAGTTTGTACACTGTCTTCCAGTCCCCACGGATTGGATTTCATTAGGCTCAGATCAGGATAACTTTTATCCCGAAGTGAACAAGCGGATCAAGGAAACGGGAGAAGAACTCAAGGAGCTCTGCCGCAAGGCCCAGAAGAGGGGAGTTGTAGCGACTACATATCTTGGACTCAACGACGGAACGAAGGAGATCAGCGACTATGTGGAGAAGACTCATGTCGACCTTATTGTCATGGGATCGAAAGGTGCCAGGGGCTGGAAAGAAATGGTCTTGGGGTCCAATGCCCAGCGCATCATTCGGTCATCTTCCGCTCCGGTTATGATCGTGAAGCCTGCTACCAAGCATCTCAATGCGGTTAGAATGGTCATTGTTTCGGATTTTCTGGGTGCGATGAGCTCAGACTTGGAAGATACGGGTCTCGCGAGCTTTATGAAGCTGGCTCGTATTGCGACCGACCTTTCCATCCCGTTGCACTTCTTGTACATCAACACCCCCGAGCACTTTATCTCCACTCGTGTAATGATGAACCGTATGAAGAACTATGAGGAGGAGTCTGGAGTCACTGTTGTTTCAAAGCAAATCGTGGACGCTGGTAGTTTGGAGAAAGGTTTGGAAGACTTCCTGGCTGGTGATACCGACTCCATCATCGCGATGATGACGCACGGAACGCAGGGTCTTTTGCGTGTCCTGAGTGGTAGCACCGTAGAAATGGTGGCTAATCATACCGAATCTCCATTTCTCAGTGTAAAGTTGTAGCCGATCCTGGTACCACTTTGAGTGTTGGCGGTATGCTCTCAACGAATCGCCATAAGGAGGGCGTCGTCCGTTTTACTATGGCCGGTGTTTGGCAGAAGGTGGAACTCTATCCCAGTAAAAAAACGAAGGATAGCACGATGAAATAGCTGATCGCTACGAGGCTAAAGATGACGGTTCTTTTCAAAGGCTGCCTCACGTGGAAAATCTTCATGTCCTATTTTTTTCTTTGCGATGTTAAAACTAGGGATGGGCCTGCAACGATACGTTTTTAATCGTTAGATCAACAGCTTCTATCGGTCAATGGGGAAGAATCGGTAATAAACCGGAAACAATGGCTTTTGGAGGCGATTTTTACCTTCTTTTAACCGTAAGAGATAAGAACGATTCTATCCTCGCGATATTGGGTATATCGAATAATTTTTCTGTGATGAACTCTTTGTAGCGTTCGATATCAGTGACCAAAATCTTGATGATGAAATCGGCGCCGCCCGTCACATAGTGGCACTCCTGTACTTCAGGAAGTTCCAAAATCTTTTGTTCGAAGGCAGCAATCAGCTCTTTGGAATGGTCTTTAAAGGAGATGTGCGCAAATGCATTCAACTTCTTTCCGAGCTTTTCATGATTGATCACGGCAGTATAGTGATCAATGACTCCGCTCTTCTCCAGCTTTTTGATTCTTTCGAAAATGGGTGTGGTAGAGAGATTGAGTTTGTCAGACATCTCTTTCACTGTCATTCTCGCATTTTGCTGCAAAAGCTCCAGGATTT
>JBCCXG010000355.1:0-6697 GCA_039191945.1 Bacteroidota bacterium | reverse complement strand
CGACCGTTGCAACCACGAAGCCGACACTACCCGCGGGTAACCGTTGCGAACGCGCCCGAGGGCGCCGTCGGCCTGCGATGATGAAACCATGCTCGACCACTTCGCGCGACAGTTGCCCGACTAGGAGATCCCGGAACTGAGTCCGGGAATAACCGGTAATTTTGTCTTTAAAGCCCGTGCGCCTTGTTGGTGCGAGTGTCGCTCAAGCCCTTTGTCGCCCGTGCCCTCCTCACCCAGATCACAGATCCGACGCCATTCTTGGTTCGGCATGCCCTTGGTAACATACCGAACCGCTCGTAGATCCTGGAACTGAGTCCGGTAATGGCCGATATTTTGTCTCCAACCTTGGTGCCCTAAAGAGCCTGGTAATCTGAATTCATCACTTGCTTGGCTATATTTACCCCTATTCAAAAAACCCAGTCCATCGTGTTGCCTCATCGTCAGAACTACGCGTCACCGTTGATCATCTCCTTCCTACTTGCTTTTGCCATGTGCTTTCCCCTGTTGGCTCAGGATCGTGTACAGCCAGCTCGTGATTACAAAGCCGGAGAAGAATTCTATGCGCCACTCAATGGCATCAAGTTCAGGGTGCCTGAGGGCTGGTCAGGCTATGTGCCGATGGGTACCGATGTGTTTTCCATGCGACTAGATAGCGCCCGTGAGTTGGACATCATGGTGCGTGCTGGTGCCGACAACCTGGAACAGATCAAAGCGCGACTCGATCAGGGCAGTGAAATGGCACGAGGCATCTTTGCCCGACCCATTGGGGAGTTTGAAATCAATGGTAGTCGCGTGACGGGTTCATTTTACTTTTCAAACGACAAGAGCCGGAAAGGGCACGTATTGGCCAAGTGTGGCGAATTTGGGAAATGTGCGACCATGGTCGTAATTACTCCCGCACCTTCGCACGAAAAATACAAAGACTTGCTTGCTGGCATAGCGGATAATCTCTTCTTCGTCGCCCCCACCTTGGAAGAGCAGTTTGCGGACTATGACTGGTCCGTGCAGCTCCGTGGTAAATACCTTGTGCTCTACGAGGGAACGAATACTTCGTTGAAAGCGAACCATCTTTGGCTTTGCTCTGATGGTACCTTCCGATCCAAAGCGGAACGCAAAGGGGAACAGAAAGGGCAGGCGGGACCCTATAGCGGAAATAAAAAGGGAACGTACCGACTGATGGGAATGGGCATGCAAGGCCGCCTCGTACTGGAGTACAAAAAGGCTGACGATTTGGATATCATACTTACGCTGAAAGACCAGCAGGTCTACCTCAATGGCGATCGGTATGTGGTCTCGAATAATACGAAATGTAATTGAAGTTGAGAGTGTGAGTGTGTAGAGTGGAGAGTCGACATCAAACCCTAAACTCTTAACACTGAACTCTAAACTCCTAAGGCCATCGCCTCAACTTGACTCCAATGAAGGCTGCGATACTTCCAATATTCCCATTGGAGAGGACCTGAATGATGTTGTCCATACCCAGAAAGACCGGCCCGAAGCGTCCGCTGAGCGCCGTGTTGAACCCGCTGATTTCGGAGTAATAGAATGGTATGCTGACTCCCCACTGTTCCTTTTCGTACCGTGGTGTGAGCATATACCTGCTGTTGTTAAAGGTCTCGTCGACCTTTCTGCTATCTCCCCTGAGCGCAATGTAGGAAGCCATCTCTACATAGAATCCATCCAACACATGATAATCCACCTGCAGCACCATTTGGGTGGGTAAGGCCACTGAGATCTCATCATCGGTGTTTTCGAAGGTTTCGAATGAAGACTCCAGGCTGTCTTGCAGCGCATCGAGGCTCTCTGCATCTTCAAAGCTTTGCAAGCTGATCTCATTGGCCCCCAAACTGTAGTCTTCACTATCGCTGGACCGCTTATAGGACAGGTTACCGATATCGACGAAAGAAATGCCTGCCCTCAGTTTGTATTGTTCTTCGGGTGTGGGCGTCCAACGGTACTCAGTACCTAGCGACGCGCCTAGTGAAAATGCGTCAAATAGATCCACTTTCCGGTCGTCTACCATTTGCTCAATGTTTTCACTATAGGCCATTTGCAATCGGCCAGATACGTTGGTGAAGACGTCCTCTTCCGCAAAGGTGAAGCTCAGGTTGTCCACGTTGAAATGTGCACTGCCTGTGCCGGACAGCAGTTTCAAAGTAGCACCTGCGTCTATCTGGTGCTCGCTGGATTGGTAGATCTGATGCGCATACGTGCCAGAGAAATCCCACCACAGGTGCGATAAGCCGGTGAGGTAGGCGTCATCAAATGTGCGTCCCAATAGGTTTTCATTATCGAAGCCCGCCTGTACCAGTGCGATCACGTCACTGCTGGAGGCTTCGGCGGAGACCAGGCCGCGATAAGTTACCTCAAAGGCTACCGCCGATTTCTCGTTGATCCGCCAGGCAAAAGAGGGCAATTGGACATTGAAATTGACCAGGAAGCTCTCTTCGTCGATGGACTCGTCCAGCGTGCCATCGCCGATCAGTCGGGCGATAGAGGCTATACCATTCACGTTATGAGCTCCCGCCTGTATACCCACAAAACCCACGTCTAACTTGTACGGCATAGAGACCACTGATGCAGGCTGTATATGGGCTCGCTGCAGGCCGGCGTAGTTGTCTGAGATGTGGCCAATCCAAAGCTGTGCTGTTGTTGGTAAAGAAATAAGCAGCACCTGAACCATCAATAGCACTCTTAGCAAACCGTACAATGGGCTCAAATGATATGTTCTTTCCAAGGGCAGGGACGTTTTAGTATCCGTAAAGAAAAGGAATCTCCAACGCTAAGCAGTAAGCTTTACTATTTCTGGCTTCGATTTTAGGGAGTTTTCACTAAGCGTGTTTCAAATTGCCCGCAAATATTGAGGTGTAACAAACTCCAAATTATTGGTATTCACTAATTTTGACGCTGTTAGTGAGAATTGAATGTGAGAAGTATGAAATCGAACCAAGCTACGAAGAACTATGTAATACGGCGTTGGCAAATGCCTTCACTAGCGCTTTTGGCGCTTTTCCTTTATGGTTGTTATCCGCAAGGCGCGGAGTTCGTTGATGAGCTGGACCTCGTCGTGACCGTGGAAGACAACGACACCAACTACGATCAGTTCCTGACCTACTACATTCCCGATACGATCGCATTTGTATCTACGGATCCGGATGATGAATTGGACGAAGCCGCACAGGAACGTATTATCGGTAAAATCACCGAAAACCTCGACGACTATGGATGGCAGCGATTGACTGCCGAAGAAGCTGAGGAGAACGGTACGGATGTATTAGTCTTAGGTACAGTGATCGACAACCTCAATATTGCCATTGGAGGTGGTTGGTGGGACTGGTGGGGCTGGTGGCCCGGCTGGGGTTGGTATCCTCCATTTCCGCCCGGAGGTTGGTTTCCGGGCTATCCTGGCTACTGCTGCTACAATCAGATCTACTCCTGGAGAGAAGGAACATTGTTGGTGGAGATGGTCGATCCCAACAATGGTATTGATGAAGGAGATGCGGACGCTGATCCCATTCCGCTTTTGTGGATGGGGGGACTCAACGGCCTCCTAGAAGGTAGCCAGGGCAACATCCAGGCGAGAACAGACCGAGGCATTGACCAGATGTTTACGGATTCGCCCTATCTCAACAAAAACTGAGGAAGACACCGATGAAGAAATTGATATACTTAAGCGTGGTGCTTGTCAGTATCTTGACCACGCGTTCTTATTCACAATCTAGCTTTACACATTTGGAGTATGCTCCATCTATACCGGTGGGTAATGTCACCGACTTTACTGGAGGGTTTCAGTGGCGAGGGTTGGGCTTTGGCGCCGGATGGTTCGTTCAAGACGGCCTTACTGTTGGTTTCCAGACCGGATGGAATGTATTTCGGGATGAAACCGATGGTATCGTGAGTGCGGTCGTTGAGACAGACAATAGCAACATTACCTTGACCGGTAAGCAGTTCCGATTCATCAATGCCGTTCCGATCTTGTTGACGAGCCGATACTACATTGAGGGAAGTCAGGTTTGGCCTTACATAGGGGCGGGTGTCGGAACTTATTTTGCTTCACGTCGCACGGAACTCGGTCTACGGACCTTTTCTGAAGACTCCTGGCACTTTGGTGTGGCACCTGAGGTGGGAATTGTTGTCCCAACTTACAGTGAATCCTCCTTTACGCTGGGCCTTCAGTACCATCAGGCATTTGCGGCTGGAGACAATGATGGCATTGGTTACCTTGCGATCAAAATTGGCGTGGGCTGGGGCCTCTGAGTCAACGAATTTGAAGATTCTAAATGTGTAAAATCATGAGAAAATTGCTTGTATTGGCCTGGATAGCGGGGATAATTAGCTCCTGCAGCTCGCTTAAGGTCACCAATGACTACGACAGCAGTGCGGACTTCGCGTCATTCCAGACGTACAATTATACAGAGCAGGCACTATCGTTGGATATCAATAACCTCGCAGAGCAGCGCCTCTTTGGAGCGCTGGACGGCGAATTGGCGGCTAAAGGCCTCAGGAAAGCTGATAATCCAGATTTGTTGATTGACATCAACTTTAAGTTGGATCAGAAGCAGACGGCGACGGCCACCACCACTGGGGCCGACTTTTACGGACGGGGTTATCGCTACCGTTGGGGACCTACCTTTTCCACCACAACGATCAATTATAACGAATACACGGAAGGCACCTTATTCCTGGACTTCATCAGTACTGCGCAGAATCAGCTGGTCTGGCAGGGCAGAGGGGTAGGAACGATCCGAGAGGACGGAACACCTGAGCAACGCAACCTTCGGACACAAAAGGCCATTGCGAAGATCCTCAGCAAGTATCCTCCCAAGCAATAACCAAAGACTTTAATCACCAACTTACACCATCAAAAGTCCCGGACTTAGGTCCGGGATTTTTTTGGGTTTTGGGTTCTGCGCTCCCTCGCAGACGGTCTTTTGTAGCCCTCAAGTTCGATTCCGGCCGCTTCATGGGTCGTTTACCCTGTTCATCAAGAAAAAGGTGTTGTTTTTGGAATTGACGGCGGTGCTTTGGTACCCTGCCTTCATTGACCGTTGCTAAGGAAACCAATGCCTTCCTCAGGTCACGGCTGTGCCAGGTAGGTGGATGCCCTGCGGAGATGTACGGTCCCGGTTGGCAACACGCGGAAGTTCTTTTCACGAAAGCAAAAACAATCCTCCACCGTTGGCTAAGTTTGCCAGACCGGCGGCGTTACGCTTATATGAACCATACACCTATGAGGAAGTACAGCAAGTCAATCGTTGTTGGCCTTTTTGCCTTTTGCCTGTCCTATGCCAGCTGGGGACAAGGGCTCTCATTCTCCTATCTTATCCCTAAGAGCGGCTATCTGTCAGCACCGGTGAGCCCGTTTTCGATTCGTGGTATTGGCATTGACTTTGGCCCTTTTATTGGTGTCGATACCGGGTTGACTTTGTATTATATGTCTGGCCTTGGGATGAGCGGGCTGCCATTTCCGTCTGAGGAGCCGTTGGTGGGACCCCAATTCTCTTTGATGGTTCCCCTTGAACTCTCCCTGGGCGTCAAGGTAGGAATTGTATCCGTCAGAGTTTTGGGCGGGGGATTTGGCCTATGGCATCTGAATACGCGCATTAATCAAGGAAACATGGATAGAGCACTTCGGGACGCGGAAGACTGGGTGGTGCTCAACGCCGACCTCAGTCTCAACAATCAGCTGGGGGGTGGCTGGCTGGCGGGCATTGCTTTTGATTGGCATGTATCGAAAGACTTTTCTATTTCGACAGAGTTTCGTTACCTCGATGGTTCTTCCGGTGCGGCTCTCACTGGCAGCTACACCGGGGCCCCGTCAGATGGTCAGTTGATCACCCGCGACGTGGATTATGCTGATGCTCGCATTGATGTGGAGGGCCTGGAAATCTCTCTCGGAGTGTCGTTTTAGAGAGGGTCCTCGAAGGTAACCAAGCTCGTCATTCCTGTGAGCTTACGTCAGCATGAAACGGTGGGTGTCTTGACCCCACGATACAGGAATCTCTCTGCGCTTCTGAAGAGATCACAGTATTCGAGACCGCATACTCAGGGGAAGTGCGATACTCCAATCGAGACCGGGATGAAGGCGGATAGCGTCTACCATTCCCAACCAAACCCTGTCTGAATGACGTAGTCATCTTCGCTTCCGCTCTCTGCGGGCTGGCTGTCGAAGTTGTAGGTGGTGCCAACTCGGATATAAAAGTCCAGGGGTCAATCATACTTCAAATCAAGTTGGGCGTCGACCCGTAGCCGGTCTCGCTCGGTCAAACTGGGGAAAACGGTTCCCTTTCCCTGAAGGCTGAGGTCCCCGATATCGAACAGATTGAGGTTGGTTCCAATAAACGATTCATAGCTGTTATTGCTAGGGGTTTCATCTGAATATTGCTCCGTCGTATTGGCGATACCTGCAGTGAAGTTCCAAAATAATTTGTTGGTGCGAAATACGTACTTTCCAAAACCTAGTAATGCAGTGAATCGTAGATCTAATTCTTGTTCATTATTCGACAAATAGGTCGCCTCAGGGTAGAAGAAAAATCCCATAGTCAGCAACTGCTTGAACGAAAGGTTGGCATCTGTCCGCTGTGTTCGATCGCTCTCATCTTGCTCGGAGAAGAGATTGTTATAGCTGCCGCTAATGGCCCACTTTTCAGCTTGGTAACCCAGGCCGCTACGAACGGCCAACTGCCTGAGGCTGTTT